>JBOHJV010000135.1:0-9079 GCA_050728695.1 Methylocella sp.
AGTTGCCTGTCCCCGGGCTTGCGTGGACGCCGGGCAAGCGGGCACGATTCTGGCGTACGCGCCGTTGGCGCGCCGCGAGCTCGGCGGCTGGAGCGGCGACCTCGGCCACTGGCGCCCCGGACAGCCGCGCATGGATAAGGCGGATCGTCGGCAAATCAAATAAATCCTGGATCGAAATCTGGCCAGGGAAAAGCCGCTCGATGTCGGCATGCACGCCAAGGAGCTGGAGCGAGCTGCCGCCGAGGTCGAAAAAGTTTTGGTCGACACCAACGGTTTCAAGCTGAAGGTGACGGCGCCACAATTCGATCAGCGTGGCCTCGACCGGGGCTGCGAACTTTGTGTTCGAAGGGTACTGTGCCCGCGCGTGCGCTGCTTGGCGACCGAGGGCGAGGCGGTCAATCTTGCCGGTCGCGGTGAGCGGAAAAGCATCGACCGTCTCCAGGCGCGCCGGGATCATGTGCGGCGGCAGATAGCGGTTGGCGGCGGCCCGAAAGGCGGCGCTTGAAAGGGATGCGCCGGGGAGTGGAACAACGAAGGCGACCAGATGCTTGGCGCCATTCGCCAACGCGCAAGCGACGACCGCTATGTCGGTCAGCGCGAGATGGCGCCGCAGCACGGCTTCGACATGCTCGGGCTCGATCCTGCGGCCGTTCACCTTGATCTGATTGTCCATGCGTCCGAGGAAATGCAGCAAGCCTGTCTCATCGCGCCGGACGAGGTCGCCGGTGCGATAGAGCGTTTGCGCGGGTGCGTCAGGGTCCGCGATGAATTTTTGTCGGGTGAGTTCGGGGGTGTTCAGATAACCGAGCGCCAGCCCCTCGCCGCCGACATAGAGCTGGCCCGCCGAGCCTTCGGGGACGGAGCGCATTTCGTCATCGAGAATGCGCAAAATCGTGCCCACGACGGGCCAGCCGATGGGGACCGGCGCACCGGCCGGCAAATCCGGCGGCGCGGTGAAGGTCGTGGTGAAGGTTGTGTTCTCGGTTGGCCCGTAAACTGAGATGAAATGACCCGAACTTAGAAGCCGCGCCGCCTTGGCGACATGCGCCGGAGACATGACATCGCCGCCCGAGACGAGATAGCGAAGCTTGCGCAGCGGAGCAGGACGCTGGTCGATCATAAGATTGAAGAGGCCGCTGGTTAGAAACAGGGTTGTCACGCCTTGTCCCTCGATCGCGGCGGCGATCGCGCCGAGGCTGAGCAAGCCTGGTTCTGGAATCACCAGTTCGGCGCCATTGAGCAGCGCGCCCCAAATTTCGAAAATCGATGCATCGAAAGTCAAGGGCGATGCTTGCAGGAAAATTTGATCGTCGGAAAATCGCATATAGCCGGGATTTTTGACCAGCCGGACAATGGCGCGATGCGGGATCACGACGCCCTTCGGCTCCCCTGTGGAGCCGGAGGTGAACATGACGCAGGCGGGGTCCGTGCCCGCGACTTTCGCGGCCTTGCCCCGGCGGCCGACAGGCCACGCCAAGGGGGGGACGTCAATATCAATATCAATCACCGGCACCACCGCGTCGAGTTGTGGAAAGCGCTTCAGAGCTGCACCGTTCGATATGACGCACGACAATTTGTGCCGCTCTACAATATCGAGAATGGCTTGCGGCGGGCTGCTTGGGTCGAGCGGCACGAACGCCCCGCCGGCTTTCAGCACCGCCAGGAAGGACGTTACCGTGGATAAGGAGCGGTCGAGGAGGATGCCGGCGAGCGCGCCCTTTTCAATTCCAGCGGCGGTGAGCCGGTCGCAAAGCGCATCGGTCCTTGCATCGAGGCCGGCGTAGGTTACCCGCTGCGCGCCGCTCCGGACCGCGAAAAACCCCGGCTTTTCCGTGGCCGGAATCTGAAAACATTGGGGCACGGTGTCGAAATCGTTGGCGGACACGAAACCACCTCAAGAATTACACCCGACAAAAAACGTTTGTGATCATACACTAAGGTAGGAGCTTTTGCTATCCGCAAATGGGCTAGGAACTCACGAAAACGGAATGACAATTTTGTTAGTTTCGTTTATGGCCTTGATGTATGGTTAATTTCAATATTCACTATAAACGGCTGAAAAACTGCGCTGCATGTTGTTGTTGATATTAACACTTTAATAAATGAACAAAAGAACATCACCGGAGCGGCGTCTTCCGCGACAAAACTTGGCTTCGTTTAGAGCAAGTGCCTTACGCTCTAATCCTGCGAGATCAAGGGCCGTACAAACCTCCTCTAGTTGTCTCCTCATTTTGAGCACATGCGCGGGCCGTGCGCGACCTCCGTTCGGGGGAGGATATTGCAAATCGGTCCCTGCGCTCTGCGGCGCCGGAGAGGCGGCCCATCCCTTAAACCCTTACTCATCCGTGAACGTGAGTGGCGAGACACTCCGTATCGGTTCGAACGGCGGCCGTTCAACGGCCGGAGGTCACGTTCCTGCCTTCCCTCAAGGAATACAAAAAGGACGAGCGCGAAGCCAGAGGGCCTCCGGACCACGCCCAAAGTCTAGCCGCATGGCCTCAAACTCCTATTGTTAATGATCTCGCCGACCGGTCGAGACGTTCCCGCCCGCCAGCGCCTCGAAGGCTATTCCAGGTGGCAAATCCTTTTTTGATGCGTCGCCGCACTATACACAATTGCAATCGGCATCGCATAAAAGCCGCAGGATAGTTCACAATCGGGACGGCACGAATTAAACTCAAGCATGTCAAGCCGTCTTCCGCAAAAAGCGGGCCGCTAGCGGCTTGTAGGTTGAAAATGAACAGGGACTTTCCGTGGTGCCAGCGACAGAATTAATGAATACAACGGGCGCGCGGCGCCTTTTCGGGCTGACGCTCATTGGTATTTGGCTCTCGGCGAGCGCGCCTGGCGCTGTTTGCCAAGGCATTGTGAAATCCAAGCATGGCGATTGGGAACTGCGCTGCGAGACGCCACCTGGCGCGGCCAAGGAGCAATGCGCGCTCTTGCAGAGCGTCGCCGCGGAAGATAAGCCAAACATCAATCTGACGGTCATCGTTCTCAAGACAGCGGACGGCAAGAGCCGCCTTTTGCGGGTCATCGCACCGCTGGGCGTGCTTCTTCCTTCGGGACTTGGGCTTAAGATCGACGATACCGATGTCGGACGCGCTGGCTTTGTCCGCTGTCTTCCAACCGGATGCGTAGCCGAGGTGGTCATGGAGGATAAGCTGATCGATCAAATGAAAACCGGCCAGAAGGCCACCTTCATCATTTTTCAGACCCCGGAAGAAGGAACCGGCATACCGCTCTCCCTTGCCGGGTTCAAGGAAGGCTTCGATGCCTTGCCGTGAAAGCGGCCGGAATGCGATCTGGCGGCCAGCGCCGATTCGCGTCGCAAAAACCATCCTGGCCGCGCCGGTGGTGCTGGGACTCGCCGGCTGCGGGGGCCATCTTGGCAATTTTGACATGCCCGATACCGGTGGCTCGAAACTCGCAAATCTGTTGGGATTTAAGAGTAGCGACGCGCCGGCGGCGCCTGGAGCCGAGGTCCGGCATATATTCTGCCCCGAAGTCCTTATTCTGGAAGGCACGGCCGCAAGCCAAGCTTATGCCGGAACGCCGCCTTCAAGCGCCAATTTGCGTTATCAGTCGGCGCTCGACGATACCGCGCGCGAATGCACGCTCGAAGGCGATCAACTTGCGATCAAGATTGGTGTCGCGGGCAAAGTGCTGCTTGGACCCGCGGGCGGCCCTGGCAGCTTCACCGTGCCGGTCCGCGTGTCCGTGCTTCGCGAACGCGATAATCAGCCTATTGTCAGCAAGCTTTATCGCGCCACCGTCACCGTGCCCGCCAGCGAGACGAAAGCCGATTTCACGGTCGTCTCCGAACCCCTCCGCGTGCCATTTATCCAGGATCACGCCGAGGACGATTATACGATAAAGGTTGGCATCGACGAAGGCACGAGCACCGAAAAGCCTGCCGGCAAAGGCGCCAAACCTTGAGGCCGCGCGAATTGCGAGGCCAGCGCTCCAGCCGTTTGCGGCAGTGCGAACTGACGCAAAGCACATTGACAAAAAGGCTTCGCTGACTAACTCTTAGAAGTCAGATCAAAGACCCCGGCGGAAGAGACCGGCTCGGCGCGCGATGCGGCGAGCCGGCGCCGAAGGCGCAACCGCCCCGGAAACGCTCAGGCCCACGGACCGCTCGGGGATGACACTCTGGAAAGCGATTTTCCATTAAACATGGAAAATCCACCGAAGGAGGTAACTTCGTTCGAAAATTATTGTCGAGCGAAGGAAATCTTTCAGGTTCCGAGACAGAGGGGGCAGTGTGGCGTGGCTTTAGCCGCCGCGCATGTGCTGCTGCTTTTGCCGGCGGGGTGTCTGATGTCTGAGTGCCAAGCCACCGTCATGGACGTAGCCGTCGGCGGGCTTGCCCGCACGGCACTTTATGATTTGCATCGCGCCCTTGGCGCCCGCTTGGTTGGCTTCGCCGGCTACGCCATGCCGGTGCAATATCCCTCCGGCATCGTTAGCGAGCATCTTCAAACCCGGGCCCGGGCGGGGCTCTTCGATGTGTCGCACATGGGCCAGGCGATTCTTGCCGGACCACGTGCCGTGCGCCGTCTGGAAACTCTTGCGCCGGGCGACATCGCCGCCCTTGGTCCAGGACGGATGCGCTATACGCAGTTGCTCGATGCAGAAGGCCATATTCTCGACGATCTGATGGTGACGCGGCTTCCTGACGAAGCCGGGCGCGAGCGGCTTTTCCTCGTCGTCAACGCCGCGACCAAAGGAGCCGACTTCGCCCATCTTGCCGCCGAGCTGCCGGATTGCGCGCTCACCGTTCTCGGTGATCGCGCCTTGCTCGCCTTGCAAGGACCAAGAGCCGCCGAGGTTTTGCGCCAGCATGTTTCGTCCGCCGCGGCCGAGAGTGTTTCGGCGATGCCGTTCATGTCAGCCAAACGCTTGCAGTGGCATGGTGTTCTTCTCAACATTTCGCGCTCCGGCTATACCGGCGAGGACGGTTTTGAGATTTCGATTCCCGCCGCCGCTTCCGCCGCTTTCGCGCAAGAGCTGCTTGCCGAGGCGGATGTCCGCCCAATCGGCCTCGGCGCCCGCGATTCGCTCCGGCTTGAGGCAGGCCTGTGCCTTTATGGCCATGACATCGATAATACAATCGGCCCTGTCGAGGCGGGATTGATGTGGTCGATTTCGCCGCGCCGCCGTGCCGAAGGCGGGTTCATCGGATACCAGCAAGTGAAGCGGGAGATCGATCATGGTCCGTCGCGCTTGCGCGTCGGGTTCTTGCTGGAGAACAAAGCACCGGCGCGGGAAGGCGCCGGCATCGCCACGCTCGATGGCCAAATCATCGGCCGCCTAACCTCGGGCGGCTTCGCGCCGAGCCTCGGTCGGCCGGTGGCGATGGGCTATGTCGATGCCGCGCACGCCGCGCCTGGCACGCAAGTTTGCCTGATCGTACGCGGCAAGCCGCTCGCCGCAAAAATCGTTCCCATGCCTTTTGTTCCGCACCATTACTTTAGGGGAGACCGATGACCACGCGCTACGCCAAGAGCCACGAATATGTCCGCGTCGAAGGCGGCGCGGGCGTCGTCGGAATCACCGATCATGCGCAAATCCAATTGGGCGACGTTGTTTTTGTCGAACTCCCGCCGATTGGCCAGCGCTTGTCGAAGGGCGACGAGGCCGCCACCATTGAAAGCGTCAAGGCCGCGGCTGAAGTCAATGCGCCTGTGTCGGGCACGGTCGTCGAGATCAACGGCGCGCTTGCCGATGCGCCTGGCCTCGTCAACGAGGATCCTACCGGCAGGGGCTGGTTTCTCAAAATCGAGCTGAGCGACGCCGCTGAACTCGACAGCCTGATGGATGAGGATGCCTATCGCGAGTTTCTGAAAGCCGCTTTCTAAGACATGTCCGCCACAACATGAAAGCGTCGTCATTTTAATGCAAGTGCGCGGCGTTATTTTTACGCTGCCGAGCGCCGCGTTTGAGGTGATAGAAATGCGATATCTTCCGCTAAACGACGAGGACCGCGCCGATATGCTGGCGCGCGTCGGCGTTCGCGGCGTCGACGCGCTTTTCGCCGATATTCCGAAGGCCATGCGGCTTGAACAGGATCTCAACCTGCCGGCGCGCAAGACCGAAATGGAGGTGGAGCGCGTGCTCTCGGGGCTCGCGGCAAAAAATGTCGCGGCGGGCGCGGTGCCGTTTTTCGTTGGGGCCGGGGCATATAAGCATCATGTTCCAGCAAGCGTCGATCATCTGATCCAACGCTCCGAATTTCTCACGAGCTACACGCCCTATCAGCCCGAGATCTCGCAAGGCACGTTGCAAACCATTTTTGAGTTCCAGACCCAGGTCGCGGGTTTGACCGCGATGGATGTCGCCAATGCCTCGATGTATGACGGATCGACCGCGACCGTCGAGGCGGTGGCAATGGCGCACCGTCTTACCAAACGGCGCAAGGCCGTATTATCGGGCGGACTTCATCCCCATTATATCGAGGCGGTGCGCACCTATGCGGAGATGGCGGGCGACGATGTTTTGGTGCTTTCTCCCGACGTTCTCGCGGCCGAGACTTTCGATACCTTTGTCGACGCGGACACTTCCTGCGTCGTGGCGCAAAACCCGGATTTTTTCGGCAATCTCCGCGATCTTTCTGAAGTGGCCTCGATTTGCAAGGCGAAGGGTGCGCTTCTGATCGCGGTGTTTACCGAGACTGTCTCGCTCGGTCTCGTCAAGCCCCCTGGCGCGATGGGCGCCGATATTGTCGCGGGCGAAGGCCAGTCGATCGGCAATCGCTTGAATTTCGGCGGTCCCTACGTTGGGCTCTTCGCCACTAAATCGAAATATCTGCGCCAGATGCCGGGGCGGCTCTGCGGCGAAACCGTCGATGCTGCCGGCCGCCGCGGCTTCGTTTTGACCCTTTCGACGCGCGAACAGCATATCAGGCGCGACAAGGCGACTTCCAACATTTGCACCAATTCCGGTCTCGCCAGTCTTGCCTTTTCGATTCATCTGACCCTGCTTGGCGATGCGGGCCTGCGCCGTCTCGCGCGCGTCAATCACGCCAATGCGATCGCTCTCGCCGACAAGCTTGCGGCGGTGAAAGGCGTCAAAGTGCTGAACGAGACATTTTTCAACGAATTTACGATCAAGATCGCGGGCGACGCCGCCGTGGTGGTCCATCGCATGGCGGAACAGGGCGTGCTCGGCGGCGTCCCCGTGTCGCGACTGTTGCCGGACAAGGGATTGGACGATCTCATTCTCGCCGCCTCGACGGAAGTCAACACGGACGCCGATCGCGCCGCTTACGCGAAAACCTTGCAAGGCAACCTGTCATGCTGATGCAGCAAAAGTTCGACCCGCAAGCGGTCGGGACCGAGGCGCCACTTGCGAAAACCTTCACCGGCAATCGCGGCCTCGAAATCGAAGAAGGACTCATTTTCGAAATTGGACGCCCGGAAAATACCGGCGTCGACCTCGACGAGCCCACGCCATTCAAGCACCGCCTGGGCGCGCTCGAGCGGCAAGAACCAGCCGGCCTTCCGGGCTTGAGCGAGCCGGAGGCCATGCGCCATTACGTGCGGCTGTCGCGGCAAAATTATGCGATCGACGCCGGGATCTATCCGCTCGGCTCCTGCACCATGAAGCATAATCCCCGTCTCAACGAGGCGATGGCGCGGCTGCCAGGCTTTGCCGACATTCATCCTTTGCAGCCGCAATCGACCGTGCAAGGCGCGCTTGAACTTATTGCCGAGCTCGCCCGCTGGCTAATGGTCATGACCGGGATGGACGCCGTCGCCATGTCGCCGCGCGCGGGCGCGCATGGCGAGGCCTGCGGCATGATGGCGATCAAGGCCGCGATCGCGGCGAAGGGAGAGCATCGAACCCGCAAAATCGTCCTCGTGCCGGAGTCGGCGCATGGCACCAATCCGGCCTCGGCGGCTTGCGCTGGATTTGCGGTGCGTACTGTCCCGGCGCGCGCCGACAGCACGCTTGACCCGGCCGAGGTCAAGCGCAGGCTCGGGCCGGATGTCGCCGCGATCATGCTGACCAATCCCAACACTTGCGGGCTGTTCGAAAAGGATGTGGTCGCGATCGCCGCCTTGGTTCACGAGGCGGGGGCTTATTTCTATTGCGACGGGGCGAACTTTAACGCGATCATGGGCAAGGCGCGTCCGGGCGATCTTGGCGTCGATGCGATGCATATCAATCTCCACAAAACCTTCTCCACTCCACATGGCGGCGGCGGACCGGGCGCCGGACCTGTCGTACTCTCGTCAAAGCTTGCGGCTTTCGCGCCGGTGCCGTTCCTGCGCCGGGGGAAGGGCGGCTTTCGTCTCGTCGAGCATCGAAGCGAGGCGCCGGATTCATTTGGCCGGATCGCGGCCTTCCATGGCCAGATGGGCATGTTCGTGCGCGCCTTTGCCTATATCCTCTCGCATGGCGCCGGCGGCTTGCGGCAGGCCGCCGAGGACGCCGTGCTGAATGCGAATTATATCCGCGCGAGCCTCAAGGACCTCTTGTCCGGGCCTTTCGGCGACAAGCCGTGCATGCACGAGGTTTTGTTCGACGAGACATGGCTGAAGCCGACTGGCCTCACAACGCTCGATTTCGCCAAGGCGATGATCGACGAAGGCTTTCACCCGATGACGATTTATTTCCCCCTCGTGGCGCATGGCGCGATGCTGATCGAGCCGACCGAATCGGAATCGAAAGCCTCGCTCGATCTTTTCATCGCGGCCTTGCGCGATCTGGCGCTGGCCGCAAAGCGCGGGGACACCGGGCGCTTTGCTGGAGCGCCTCATTATGCGCCCCGAGAGCGCCTCGACGAGACCCGTGCGGCGCGAAACCCCATTCTGAAATGGACGAAGCCAATCGCGTAAAAAGCGGGGCGTGAATAGTGAGATCTTTCGAATATTCACCTTAAGAGCATTCATATAAAGACTTGCTTATATCTTTATTGCCTTCTGCGCGGGGGCCTGGTATAGGCTCGGAATCCTCGTTCCGGAGCGCCAGGAGCCCATGACCCACACGCCGCACGATTACGCCATTGCCAACATCGAGCTTGCCGCCTGGGGCCGCAAGGAAATCGTGATTGCGGAAACCGAAATGCCGG
>JBOHJV010000136.1:0-8885 GCA_050728695.1 Methylocella sp.
GAGGGTCGGCAACATGTTTGTAAGGCGCAAAGTAGCCCGCGTATTCGCGGCTGAGATCGACGGCCTGTTCGAGAAACGGCAGCATCGCGGCAAAGTCGTTCGCCGGCCTCGCCCGCGTCCAGGCGTCATAAGAGGCCGAGCCGAGCGCGCTGGCCTTTGCGACATAGGCGCTTGGTAGCTTGACCGCCTTCTCGAAGTCGCGCTGGGCGATCCGGATCAGGCTCGCCTCGTCCGAATCAAAAGGCAAGCCAGCGGCGTATGGCGCAAGTGCGTCGAGGAGCTTGCCCAGCGCCGGATCGACGGATTTTTCATGTGCGAGCCTGCTGAGCGTTGCACCCTGGCGCGCCCGCGCGCGCGCTCCGCCTATTGGCATATAGGTGGCCTGGTCCCACCCGAGCACAGCCCCCGCCGCCGCGAGATCGCTGATTTCGAGCAGGCGGCGCTTGAGCTCGGCAAGTTTGGCCTCGGCCGGCCGGCGGTTGCGCATTGGCTTGGCGGTTGCCGCGCGCGCCTTCGCGGCGCCAGCGTCGGCATGGGTCTTGCCGGCATTGTTCACGTCCGAGGACCGTCGCTGCCGGGTACATGGCCGCGCAATCCGGCCGGTCCGAACGAGGCATCAAGGGACAATTGCATCATACGACATTCCCCAAATAACTGTCGTGCTGGCCTCATCATATCCTTGTTGGACCGACCCGCAAGGCATCGAACTCCGCGCCACAAATTGGCGCCGGACTTCTACAACACGAGGCGCGTTCATCGCGCGCTGGGAAACCGGACGCCAATGGCGGTTTGGCGCGACGGGCGCCGCCGCATTGGCTGGCGCGGCACCCTTTTCCTCTCCCATGACGGCTCTGGACAATGGTGAAATCCAAACAATTTAGCGTCCGCACGAAATCAGAAACTAAGACCCTCCTTGATAGAATGTCCGCGAAAGACATACGCAGCGCCTCAGCTCTGATCGACAAGCTCCTTACCGAACGGCTCATCGAAAAAGGCCATCTCAAAATTAAAGGATCAAAGAATTGAAACGAGTTTTACTTATTGCAGCTATTGCCGTCTCTGTCTCGCCGTCGGCTTTCGCGGCACACGCGTTAACTCACAAAGAATTTGCCCATGACATCGCCGGCCACTCTGCTAATATATAAAGAGGCAACGTGCGGAAACGCCACAGTCTACATGAGTTCTCTTGCAGTTGCGGTAATAACCGCAAGCAAGTTGACCGGCGAGACTTGCGGCCCTGGCTATAGAGGACTGAATGGTCGATGCGTCGGCTGGATAACTGTCGGCCGAGTGTGCGGGTCGCCGCGACGCGGTGCCGCGACGTAAACCCCACGATATGGCAAACCAGGAAGAACCACAGACGTGAAACTTGCCATGGCCATCACGGCCTTTCTCGCTCTTTCTATGCCGGCGCGCGCTGATCTCGCTGTCCATTATGCGCCCGCCGAAAACCTTGAACGCATCGACGTCGCGCTGATCGATACCGCGAATAGAGAGATCGACATGGCCGCCTACGTGCTCACGGACTGGCAAGTCATCGAAGCACTTACGCGCGCGGCCGACCGAGGCGTTAAGCTGCGCATCTATCTCGACGGCGGACAGCTTGCCGCGCGCGAACCCCCGAAAGTATTCCAAGAGCTAGCCGAGACGCCAGAAGTTCAAATCCGCACCAAGCTTAACCACGGAATCTTTATGCATCTCAAAAGCTACGAGATCGACGGCCGCGTGTTGCGCACGGGCGCCGCGAATTTCTCGGCCTCCGGCGAGAAGCGGCAGGACAACGATCTGATCGTGATCGAGAGCGCCGAGGCGGCGGCGGCCTTCCGGCGCGAGTTCGATGCAATTTTCGCCGATGGCGAGGCGCTCGCCGGCTGGGCCGTCCAAAATGCGCATGATTAGAATTGCGGTGTGGTCCGGGAGGCGCGGGAAATACCTTTTTCGCGTTTAAGGCCCTTCGATGCCAGCACTTTGCCGCAAGCCATTGATTTCGCCCAACCCGTGGCAAAACTGGTCAGGGAGCCATTTGTCTCGCCCATCGGCCAATCTTTTCCTTAGGGGCGCGGAAGATTTTGCAACGTAACGCTCGAGCTGTCGCTTTAGGATTGTCGCATTGAGATGTTGTTGTACCGTTGTCGCTCCACAATCGCTAATCTATAAAGGTCTTTGACAGGGACATAGTTCGTTGACTCGGCGGGCAATTTCGTCCGCTTCACATGAGCCTCGAATTCTAACCAAGGAAGCAGGCCATGACCAAAACCCCCTCCGAAATCCCCGCCGAAATACGTGATTTGACCGCCAAGAGCGTGGAGGAGGCCCGGAAAGCCTTTGAAATTTTCATCGCGGCCGCGCACAAGGCGACCGCGCAGGCGGAAGGCACCGCAACCTCGCTGCAATCGAGCGCAAAGGACGCCAGCGCGAAGGCGCTCAGCTTCACCGAAGCGAATATGAAGGCAGCGTTCGATCACGCCCAGAAGCTCGTTCAAGCGAAGAACCCGCAGGAAATCCTCGCTCATCAATCCGAATATGTGCAGAAGCAGCTCGCCGCGATGGAGGAGCATGCAAAGGAGCTAGGTGCCGCGGTCTTGAAAAAAGTAACGCCGGACAAGTAATCCCGCTGTAAAACGTAGCGTCCGGGGCTCTCGGCCTCACGTTATTCAATCGTGATTTTTGGCGCCGCGCGGGCATGGCCCTTTTCGAGCGTCGCCTTCACCTGCAAAGCGATGGCGCGATAGATTTTGGCGTACGCGCTATCGGGATCGACGGCTGTGACCGGGCGCCCCGAATCGGAGTGTTCGCGGATGCCGATATCTAGCGGCACTTCGCCGAGGAAGGGAACGCCGTATTTTTCGGCCTCAACGCGCGTCCCGCCATGGGCGAAAATATCCGAACGGCCGCCGCAATGCGGGCAAATGAAATAGCTCATGTTTTCGACGATGCCCAACACCGGCACCGCGACCTTCCGGAACATGACGATGCCGCGGCGCGCGTCGATCAGTGCGAGATCCTGGGGGGTCGACACGATGACCGCGCCGGCGAGCGGCACGTTTTGCGCCAAGCTCAGCTGGGCGTCGCCGGTGCCGGGCGGCATATCGACAACCAGGCAATCGAGCTCGCCCCACAAAACGTCGCGCAGCAATTGCTGGATCGCCGATACCACCATCGGCCCGCGCCAAATCATCGCCTCTTCCTCATCGACAAGGAAGCCGATGGACATCGCCTTGACGCCAAAAGCTACAAGTGGCCGGATGGATCGGCCCTCGGATTGAGGCTTTCCCTTGAGGCCTAGAAGGCGTGGAACCGACGGACCGTATATATCGGCGTCGAGGACACCCACCCGCCAGCCAAGCGCTGCAAGGCCTAGCGCAAGGTTGACGCAGGTCGTGGACTTGCCGACGCCTCCCTTGCCCGAGGCAACCGCGATGATGTTGGAAATCCCTGGAAGGGCAATGCCGCGCGGTGGCGTGGGCTTTGGCGGGGAGGGCTTGGGCGGCGCCTGTTTTTCAGAGGTCAGGCTGACGAGCGCATTGGCGACACCGGCCAATTTCTTGATCGTGGCCTCGGCGGCGGCACGCATTGGCTCGAGCGCCGCCGATTGGCGCGGATCGATCGCGATCGACAAATAGACCTTTCCGTCCTTGATCGAGAGACCGGCGAGCGCGTCCGACTCCGGCAGCGGCGTCTTGCCATCGGGACCCGGAACCGCGTTAAGCGCCTTGAGAACGTCTTGCTCGCTGACCATTCTTGAGGCGCGCCCCTTTTGCCGCATCGCGGCCGGTATATAGGCCTTCCCAATGATCCATTCAATCTCGCGATCTTTCTGTTCCCACGAGCCAATTGGTCCAGCCTCGGTCATGTTCACGAATCACGAACACGCGCGCTGCTTTTTACTTGGATTGCGCGGGCGCGAGACGCCAATCGACGGTTCACGCGATCGATGGCTGAACTGCCGCGGCTCGCCGGGGCCGGACGCTTATTCAGCCTGCCGCCAACTCTCCTAGTTAGACGAGGTTGTCACCATGGGCTTCTGTCGGCATGGCGGCATGGCAGCATGCGCAGGAGGACCGTGTCTTTGTCGGCGAAATGGTGTTTTAGCGCGGCCGCGACATGCAACCCAATCGCCGCGATCAGGAGCTTTGATACGACTTCATGGACGAATTTCGCCCGCGCCTCCAGCAGCGCATTCGGGCCGGTTAAATTGGGCACGACGAAGCCGCCGGGAAGGTGCGCTGGAAGCGGCAGCGGCGACGCCGAGACCATGAGCCAGCCAGATCCAATCATCGCCGCGACGAGGACATAAAAGCCGCGGTGCAGAGTTCGCGCGAGCCGCCGTTCCCAGGGCTTTGTCCCCACCGGGGGCGAGGGCGGGGAATTTGCGACGCGCCATAGGCCGCGCACCAGCGTCACCGCTAGGACGAGGAAGCCGGTCGACTTATGCAGCTGATAGGCTTCGAATTTGCCGCCGGCACCGAGATCGCCGTGCACCATCGTTAGACCAAGGCCAAGCATCGCAAAGATAAGAGCCGCGGCGCTCCAGTGCAGGGTCTTGGCGACGCGGCCCCAGCTCTCGCGCGTGTTGCGCAGCATCATGGCTCGGCGGAGGCTTCCGTGGTAACGGTCAGATGGATCGCATCGCTGATCAGCGGATAACCGGTGTTCATGCCGAAATCGAGCCGATGGATTATTCCCGCCGCCCTGAAGCCGACCCGCTGATTGGTCCCCGCGAGCTCGCGGGCGACCTCTACGTCGAGACTGATCGGCCTCGTCACGCCGAGCATGGTCAGATCGCCGGTTACAAGCGCAAGACGCTCATCGCGCTTTTCGACGCTTGTCGAGATAAAGCGCATGTCCGGAAAATTCGCGACATTGAGAAAGATCTCGCTGCGCAAATAATCATTGAGGCTCGCGGAGCTTGTGTCCACGGATTTTGCCGCGACCCTAAAATCCACCCGGCTCCGGGAAGGCCTGTCAAAGTCGATATTGATGCGGCCCTCGAACGATTTGAACTCGCACGCGGTTCTCGGCCAGCCTATCGCATCGACCCAAAAGCGCACATGTGTTTGGGACGGGTCGATGTTCCAGGACGATCGCGCCTGCGCCGCGACTGTCGCGACAATGAACGCTAGCCCGAGCAACGCGCGTCTGCAAACCGCGGCACTGCGCATGACCTTGCAACTCCTGCGTCGCGTTATGAACAATCCCCGGCGGTTCAACGCGGTTCAATTAAGAGCGCGTTTTTCTTAAGTCAAGCTCGTCTCCCCGCCGCCGCGGCGCATGCCCGCGCGCCGCTTGCCAGAAAGCAACGCCAGCGGCTGATCCATCCCATGAAATGCGGGACTGAAGACTTGCCTTATTTCGCTACCACGGATCGTCTATAACGTTCCCGCAAGCCAATTTACATCTTCATCGATCAGCTAGACCAAACGGGGCTTCCCAATGAGGCGCAAGGAGAAGGTAATTGCTCTTAAGCATTCACAAAGGTCGCACGCGAGTCTCCTGGCTGATGGCGCTCTGCTTTGCGGCTTGCTTCGATCTGACCCTCGTTTGGCCGCAAGGCTGCCTCGCCGTGGACGCTTCGCGCAGCGGCTGGCGAACAGTTAGAATAGCGAGCGAAGGCGCGCGCCCTCCCTACAACTATCTGGAAAACAACAAACTCGCCGGGTTCGAAATCGACCTTGGGCGCGATTTATGCGCCCGCATGAAGGTGACCTGCAGCTTCGTCGCGCAAGATTGGGACGGGCTTATTCCTGGCCTACTCGCGCGTCGTTACGACGCGATCATGGCGGCGATGGAAATCACCAGCGAAGCTCGCAAAGAAATCGCGTTCACCAAACCATACATCCGCATGCCATCCGCTTTCGCGACCGCGAAGAAGGGAGCCACCCTGGATACGAGTCCGGCGGGCCTCATTGGCAAAGCGATTGGCGTCGAGTCGGGTGGCGCCCACGAGGCCTATCTCGAAGATGTCTACAAACAATCGGAGATCCGCCCCTATGCGACGCTCGAGGAAGCCATCCTCGATCTCGCCGAGGGACGACTCGACGCCGTCATCGGCGACAAGGACGCCATCGCCGAATTCATCAAAACGCGCAAGGAAGCGCAATGCTGCGTCCTTGGCGCGGACGTGCCGCGCGATCCGGCCTATTTCGGCGATGGGATCGGCATCGGTCTTCGCAAGCAGGACAAGGCATTGAAAGCCATGTTCGAGAAGGCGCGGGATTCTTGCGTGGCCGATGGCACATTTGCCAGGATTAGTGCCAAATATTTCGACTTTAAGATTGATTAGCCGCGAACCTCCATAATTCGGGATCGGGCGGAAAGGAGCCCATGGCAAAAGTCGCGTTCCTTGGCCTCGGCGTCATGGGCTATCCCATGGCTTCGCACCTCAAGACGAAGGGCCATGACGTCACGGTTTACAACCGCACGGCCGCGAAAGCGGAGAAATGGGTCGAAGAGCTTGGCGGCCGTGCGGCACCGAGCGCGAGGGAGGCCGCGAAGGGCATGGAGTTTGTCTTTGCCTGCGTCGGAAACGACGACGATCTGCGCGCGGTGACGACCGGCGCGGCGGGCGCCTTCGAAAGCCTCGAAAAATCGGCGGTCTTCGTCGATCACACAACCGCCTCGGCGGTCGTCGCGCGCGAACTCAGCGCGATTGCGAAAGCGCAAGGATTTGGCTTCGTCGATGCCCCGGTATCCGGCGGCCAGTCTGGCGCCGAGGCAGGCGCGCTCAGCGTCATGTGCGGCGGCGAGCCTAACGATTACGCGAGGGTCGAAGAGATCATCATTGCTTACGCGAGAGCCTGCCGGCTTATGGGACCTTCAGGGTCTGGCCAGCTCACCAAAATGGTCAACCAAATCTGCATCGCCGGGCTCGTTCAGGGTTTGGCCGAAGGCCTCCATTTCGCCAAGCGCGCGGGGCTCGATCCCATTGCCGCCGTCGAAATCATCGGCAAGGGCGCCGCGCAATCCTGGCAAATGGACGCCCGCCACAAAACCATGAGCGCGGGGAAATTCGACTTCGGCTTCGCGGTCGATTGGATGCGCAAGGATCTCGCGCTCTGCCTGGAGGAAGCGCGGCGCAATGGCGCAATCCTCCCCGTCGCCGCCCTGGTCGATCAATTCTACGCCGAGATTCAAACGATGGGCGGCGCTCGATGGGATACATCAAGCCTGATCGCGCGCTTGGAGCGGTCTTGAGGACCCGTCACGTCGGCCGCGGTGGGCCCGAGGCCCCGACCTCCCAAACCCAGTTCGCCGGCATCCGGCGGCCGCTCGCGGAGCTTCCCCCATCCCCCCGCATAGTTGCGAACTCCTGTGTCATGCCAGCCAGGATGGTTCGATTGCGCGCGATTGGGTCGATCAAGTCCTAGGGGTCCGGCCTGGCGAAGGCGGCGCGATGCGCCGCCGCCGCAATGGGTTCGAAGCGCCCGCTGACCTCGTCGAGGGCAAGCAAGATGCCCGTGGAGATGGCGAAATAGGCTCCGTGAAGATCGAGCTTACCTTGCTGTTCACGCTCCGCAATCCAAGGAAAGGTGCGCAGATTGGCGAGACTTTGGACGATTGAAGCGAGGGCTAGACGCTCGATGTAATCGTCGAGCGGGCCAGCAGCCGGCTCGATTCGCGCCGCCGCCGATCTGATCAGACTGATCCATTTGCCAATGAAATCGCCTGGCGAAAGCGGCGTACTACCGGCGTTGGCTTCCTCGCGAGCGAAGGAGCGCACCCCGCCGCAGCCCGCATGTCCCATGACCACGAGATGTTCGACGCCGAGACCGATCACCCCATATTCAAGCGCCGCGGAGGTGCCATGCAAATCATCGCTCGGCCCGTAGGGCGGGGCGAGATTGGCTATGTTGCGCAGGACAAAGAGGTCTCCCGGTTCCGCCTCGAAGATGACGTCGGGCGACACGCGCGAATCGCAGCATCCGATCAGCATGATCTTGGGGTTTTGTCCAAACTCGGCCAACCGGCGAAAACGGTCTTGTTCGCGCGTGAAACGTCCGCCAAGGAAGGCTTCGTAACCGCCGACGAGCCGCTCCGGCAGCAGCGTGCGGGTTCGCTCGGGGCCATCTGTTCGCGCGCTCGTCCGAGACACTGTCCCACCTGAAACAATTGCCTGGATCATGGCATCGGACGCGGTTGGTTTGTTAACTCACAACAAAAGCAATGCCCAAGCAAGCGCCGCAAGGCCGGACGAAAGGCACGGGAAGGGCCAATTCGCCACCTATTATCTTATAGCCGTGGGTTGGACAAAGATCGATGACTATACTGCGCTTTCGTGCTGGCGTTGGGCTCTCTCCTGGCGTGCTCCCCGATCCCGCACCGGTCATTCACTATGCGCCGGTCGAAAATTTTGAGCAAGCCGATGTCGCGCTGATCGAACGGGCGGAGCACGACATCGACATCGCAGCCTATGTTCCGACTGATTGGCCGGTGAAGTCCGCGTTGATAAGCGCGGCGGGGCGAGGCGTCAAGATTCCCGTCTATATGGATGGAGGCCAAATCGGCGAGCGGGAGCCGACGCCGCTGTTTCTAAAACTGCTCGCAACCGCTGAAATCGAAGTGCGCTTTAAGCGGACGAGATCACCTTTGATGTGCCTCAAGAGCTATCAGATCGACGGCAGTTGGCTACGCACGGGCGCCGCGAACTTTTCCGCGTCAGGACTGAGGCGGCAAGTTAACGATCTTCTCATTATCGACAGCAAAGCCTCGGCAGAGGCATTTAAGCGCCGTTTCGAAGCGATCTTCGCGCAAGGAGATACTGTCTGGGCTCAGATGGATATGAGACGGGAGCTTGAGAAAAAGGAAGGGGTCTCCGAAGCTGAGAGTTGCGAATCAACAACCTCAGGAGACCCCGTGCAGGTTTTCGGCCTGCCCTTTCAGATTAT
>JBOHJV010000137.1:0-8742 GCA_050728695.1 Methylocella sp.
TTTTATGCTTTACAACCAACTTTGTCATTCATCGGTTCGGTCACTCCTCTGCGGGGCGTGTGATAACCAAGAAAAACCGATCGGCGCAACCCACTGCGGCGGCACTGGAAAAATTCGATTGGCACGACTAGCCATTTGACGCTTTTCACGCAGATGAATCGCAAGGGACATTTCGATATGCGGCGCCACCCCGTCGAGGAGCCCTATTCCAAGACGGCCTTCCTCAGCCAGCGTCTCGCGATGTTTTCGCTTGCCGTCGCTGTTATAGGCCTTTTGGGAGTTGCCCGCGGTCTTTACCTGCTCGTTGTGCTTGCTTCGGCGCTGATCGTCGCCTGCGGCGCGATTTTATGCGCGATTTTGGCTTTCGCGATCATTTGGCGCAGCGGCCGCAAGGGCGCCGGGCAGGCCTTCGCGGGGCTCGTTCTCGCCACTCTGCTTGTGGCATATCCGGCCTATCTCGCGCAACAAGCCCTGCGCCTACCGCGTCTTGCCGATATCTCGACCGATATCGCCGATCCGCCAAGCTTTTCCCTTTCGCGGGACGCTTTAGCTGCGCGCGGCGATAGCACTCCGCCAAGCATCGCGATCGCGCGACGCAAGGCGCAGATCAACGCCTATCCGGAGATCCAACCGATCCTCCTCGATCTCGACGTGCGGAAAGCGTTCGATGCCTCCTTGGCGGCGTTGGCGGCAAACGGCTGGAAGATCGTCGAACAGAGGCCGCCGGGGGGGCGTGCGGGTCTTGGCCATATCGATGCCATCGCCACCAGTTTTATCCTCGGCTTTCCTTCCGATATCACGTTGAGGCTAAGGCCGCTCGCCGGTCAGACGCGAATCGACATCCGCTCGGTGTCGCGCTTCGGGCCTTACGATTTCGGCGCCAACCCGCGCAATATAGCGAGCTTCGAGGCGGCGCTGGAAGCGGTTGTCGATAAGAAATGATTGCGGCATAGGTATCGCAAATGCGGCGGCGAGCCCAACGCATCCGTCGCGCAATCGAAATCGGCGTGCGGCACGCGGATGGTAGTCGACCCGATGGGATAGGCGCCGGCGAAGAGTTCGACGATCGGCGCGCGGCGCGGCCGGATTTCGGCATTGGTGGCGATACCAAAGCCTCGGTTATTGACTTGCGCGCGGTTTGCGCCAACGTCATCAAAACCCTTCGAACAATGCCGTCGACAGATAGCGCTCTGCGAAAGACGGTATAATCAGGACGATGTTTTTGCCTTCGAATTCTGGGCGCAGGCCTATTTCGACCGCGGCGGCGACGGCGGCGCCCGCTGATATTCCGACTGGGATGCCCTCTAAGCGCGCGACGAGCCGCGCCGTGTCGAACGATGATTGATTGCCGACGGTCAGGACTTCGTCAATCAACGAGGGGTCGAGGATCGCGGGAACGAAACCGGCGCCGATTCCCTGAATTTTGTGCGGCCCTGGTTGGCCGCCCGAGAGAACCGGCGAATCTTCCGGTTCGACCGCGATGATTTTCAGAGTCGGCCGGCGCGGCTTCAGGACTTGCGCCACTCCCGTGATTGTCCCGCCCGTGCCGACCGCGGAGACAAAAACATCGATTTCGCCTTTGGTGTCGTTCCAGATTTCCTCGGCTGTCGTAAGCCGGTGGATTTCCACGTTCGCCGGGTTTTCGAACTGCTTCGGGATCACCGAGCCGGGCGTCGCCTCGGCGAGTTCCTGCGCCTTGGTGATGGCGCCCTTCATGCCTTGCGCCGAGGGGGTTAAGACAAGTTCGGCGCCGAGCAGGGCAAGCATCTTGCGGCGTTCGAGCGACATCGACTCCGGCATGACTAGGATGAGTTTGTAGCCGCGCGCGGCCGCGACAAAGGCAAGCGCGATGCCGGTGTTGCCGGAGGTCGGCTCGATAAGGGTGGTTTTGCCGGGCGCGATCTTGCCAGCAGTTTCCATGACGAAGATCATGTGGACGCCGATGCGGTCCTTCACGCTGGCGATCGGATTGAAGAATTCGAGCTTGGCGAGAAGATTGGCCTTGACGCCCTTTTCCCGGGCGATCTTTGTTAGACGCACAAGCGGCGTATCGCCGATCGTCTCGGTGATCGACTCATAGATGCGGCCGCGTCCCGGCCGCCGCGCGGCGGTGGGAGTTTCGGTATGGTTCGCGGCGAGTTGCGCCATGATTGTTCCTCACGATAGATGGCTCAAAATTACCCTGCCAAGGATTGATCGCAGCCTCGGCCGTCATGGAAAATGAACCCGGCAACAAAGCCGCATGCAGCAACCATAAGCCGGAATCGCGGCCGGTACCTCGATTAAGCAAATCAAGGAACGACCGCGCAGACCGGCTTAACCAGGTCACCATTGGGCGCGAAGCCTCGCGCGCATAGGATCACGCGAAGGTCAGCAAGGATTTCCGGCCGGGGGTCGCCTCAGCCGCGCGGCTGCGGTACGATCCGAATATACGGGCGCGGCGCTTTCCAGCCTTGCGGGTAGGCCTGCTTAGCTTGCTCATCGGAAACCGAACCAGAGAGGATAACGTCTTCGCCTTGTTTCCAATTGACCGGGGTCGAGACGTTGTGCTTGGCTGTCAGTTGCAGCGAGTCGATGACGCGTAGCACCTCATCGAAATTGCGGCCTGTCGACATCGGATAGATGATAATGAGTTTGATCTTCTTGTCGGGCCCGATGACGAACACGTTGCGCACCGTTTGATTGTCCGCCGGAGTCCGGGTGGAAGGATGACCAGAGGCGCTGGCGGGAAGCATCCCGTAGAGCTTCGAGATGCTCAAATCGACGTCGCCGATCATGGGGTAGTTCGGCGCGGTGCCCTGAGTCTCCGCGATATCCGTCGCCCACTTCTTTTGATTTTCCACCGGATCGACGCTCAGCCCGATGATCTTGGTGTTGCGGCGGTCGTACTCTGGCTTAGTTTTCGCCATATAGCCGAGTTCCGTGGTGCAGACAGGCGTGAAGGTCTTCGGATGTGAAAACAGGACCGCCCAAGAGTTTCCGATCCATTCATGGAAGCGGATGTGCCCTTCGGTAGTATCGGCTTCGAAATCGGGGGCGGTATCGCCAAGTTGCAGTGCCATTGAGTATCCTCCAGAATCATCGCTGTGGCTTGCCGGCAGGGAACACGATTAACGATCAAGCATCGCTTGCCGTATTCGCCGCTGCGGCATGTGATCGAACGGTTCTTTTTAGAGTTCCAAGTGTATAAAGTCTACGCTTTTTGTCACAAACAAAAGTGACCAAACAAAAGGCGCCACCAGCATGGGTTACGCGAGCTCTCCTATTCCGGCGCTGAAGCAGCGCCAGCGCGCCGTTAGATCGTATAAGCGAAGGTATCATAGGCAAGCTGGCTCAAGATTTGTGTCACGCTGCATAAGGGCTCGGCGCGGCCTGGCGTTCCCATCGCCCAAGCCGGCACGCCTGCCATGGCCGCACTGGGCGACATCGGATGCGAAGCGACCGAGTCCGCGGCAACTCAAATCCGGTCCCTAAATTTAGCGGGTCCTGCCTAAACAAGACTGCGAATGAATTGATACGTTCGCCGCGCGACTCTTGGACGTGGTCCCGGCAAGAAATGCTTCTGCGCTACGAGGTGATAAGCTTGCAGGGTATTTGCGCGAAGCGCATGGCAACCGACCCAGAGGTACAGGTGGAACGCGCGGTAGATTTCCTTTCCCCACTTTTGGCTAATTTTCTCACTGTTATTATCGAAGCGCATTGCCCAATGCTTCATTGTTAGCTCATAATCGTGGGTCTCTCGCTTTATCTCCACGATTTCCATGCCATAATACAAAAGCTCCTGGACTATATCCTGTAAGCAAAGAAACGTGTGGGTGCCCCGCCAGATGTAATGGCGGGCGAAATCATACACATCGTATTTTTGAAGAGCCGCGGCTGCGTCTAGATAGACGCGCCCTCCAGGCTTAAGACAAGCCCACATTCGTTCGCAAAACTTTCGATAATAGGGAATATGCTCGATCACCCCATAGATTACCACCGCATCATAGGGTTCTTTCGGTCGATGATTGAGAAAATCTTCGAGAATTATGGAACAGTCCTTGAGCTCCATGCGCTTGATTAGGCTATCGGTGAAGTTGTAAGAATCTTCAGCCAATGTAAGAGAAGTAACATGGATGCCGCGAGGCCCGCAATATTGGTGCACCCCACCCCAACCGGCGCCAATGTCCAAGAGGCGCATTCCAGGCTTTAATTGCAAAGCGTCATACATAGTCTCCAGCTTATGCTCTGACGCTTGCTCTAGCGTTTCATCATCGGAATGAAATATACCATGAGAATAGAACCTGTACTTGTTGTCTATAAATGTCAAATAAAAATCATCACCAAAATTGTAGTGGCTGGCAATGGCGCGTTTATTTACCGATGTCGCAGGCGTAAATAATAGGTCAATAAAAAATTTAAGCTTTATAAGAAAATTGCTCCTCCCTATTAAATGATGTCGAAGATCCAGGGCGTTTAAGATATCCCCCTCAATATCCCATTCGCCGGCCAAATAGGCTTTGCCGAAAGAAAAATCGCTTGGATTGTCTTGCAGCACTCTTTCGGAATGAAATTTCAAAAATATTCTCGGATCTCCCGCGCCGCATCGAAGAATCTCGCCGGACGGGAATTCCGCTTCACAGGGAGTTCCATTGTCCTCGACGATATAGGTGAGAAGCCGTCTTGCCTGTCGAATGGCATGAGATTCTTCGCCCATCGGCTGCTTCCCATTTTATCCTTGTCGTCGGTCTCTGCGCCGATTGGTATTGTCAAAGCGATAGCGTGATTTTTGATCGAGCGCAATACGACCAGCGCTCGACGCCAGTTCGGCTGCCTGCGATGGCCGCGGTTCAGCGGTCCGCCGCCCAGCGGTTCGGCCGCGCACGCCTCATCGACGCCATCGCGGGTAACGGATTCGGCGCGATCCTTGGCTGGCACGCCGGCGAGCAACATTGGAGCATGGGTTTGGCGGCCTCGCCCAGGCGAAACTCTGCCCTTGGGCCGGTTCGCGCGGACGAGCCCGCCCTCTCCCGCCCTCGACCTCAAGGCGGCGTTTCACTTCTCGATCCATGGCCGGAATCAACGTCACCGCCTCGCCCCGGCGGCGGTCTCTCCAATCCTTCGAGAAGGCGAAAATAAACCCGCCTTTGGCGGGTCAAATAGGCGGGATCCTGGTTGCGTGGCGCATTGCGCGCCACGCAACCATTGATTGGCTGGTTGATGGCTAACCGAAGACGCCCAACCCGCCGAGGAACGCTAGCGTGATGCAGACGACCGCAAACCCAATTCCGCAGGTAATATATCCTGCTTTGCCATACAAGCGGCCGGTGAAATACGTCGCGGCGCCAAAGAGAATGATCATCGCGATCAAAACCACCATGGTGCCGCTGCCACCTTCAATTCGATCTATGGTGCCTACTCCTACAGGTTGCACAATAGCCATCGTCCATCTCCCTTTTTATTTCGATTCGATGCCCGGCCGGCCCGCGCCACGAGCGAAATCTTTCCGCGTACAAACCGACGCGGTCAGAAGCCGGCCGCCCTACTGGGCTCAAGGCTCGTGGCGTACCCCGTCTTTTGTCGAGGCTTCCGCTAGCTTATCATCTAAGATTCGTTCCGGAAAGCGGTTTTCGCTTCTCGTGAAAAAATGCTGAGATCAAGCATTCTCGGCAGATGGCGGGCGGAGCGTTCCTTGCTAAATGCCCTAAAGTACAGATAACATAGTGCCTACGCCGCGAAGATTTGTCCCAATGCAGCTTGGCGTTATCCAGCAAACCGCGCCGTATGGTCTTTCCGCGACGCCTGGCCCGAGTGGGGGCTGGCTGTGCGTTTCCTTGCCTTTCATCGACCGCGGCGAGCTGCCGCCGTCCCGGCCGCCGCCTGTACCGTGGTGTTCCGGCCCGCGCAGGGCGGCAAGCGCGCGCCGGAGGACCGATCTCCTTGCCGACCACATTCAGCAAGCCGCGCGCCGCATCAAAGCAGGTGGCGGCGACCTTCGGCCGCGTCGCGGGCCCTTTTGATCAAGCTCTCTCTTGCCAGTGAGACACGGCCCTTCGCGCGCATCTGAGTCCCGAGGTCCGCGCTTGACCGGCTGGCGGGTATCATATTTAACGCGACGGCCATTGCGGGTTTTGTGTCCGTCGCGCCGCTGTCCAGGCCCAATGTTCCTGACGATACACCAGTCCAAAATTAAACTTTCCGGCCATATTTCCCGCGATTGTTGTTCTTTTGCGCAAGCACGTGGCCGGTGCGATCCGCCGCCGATTAAGGATGAGTCTTGAAATTCTTCGCGCTCCTCTTCGCGGCGCTTGCTCTTGCCGCCCCTCCGGCCGCCGCGCTCGACAAAGTGACCTTCGCGACGAACTGGCTTGCGGAAGCCGAACATGGCGGGTTCTATCAGGCCAAGGCCGATGGAACCTACGAAAAATACGGGCTCGACGTCACGATCCTGCAAGGCGGGCCTAATGCCAACAACAGGCTGTTGCTGGCGGCGGGAAAAATCGAATTCGATCTCGGCGCCAATCTCATTCAAGCCTTTGACGCGGTGGCCGAAGCAATTCCCATCGTCGCGGTCGCCGCGCTGTTTCAAAAAGACCCTTTTATTTTGATGTCGCACCCAGGCGTTGGCCTTGACCGGATCGAGGATCTGCCGAGGGCCGCCGCCTTCATCGGTAAGGACGGTTTTGTCTCGGTCTACCAATGGCTGAAGAAGGCTTACGGCTTTAGAGACGAAAACGTCAAGCCCTACACCTTCAATTCGGCGCCCTTCATCGCCGATAAAAATTCGATCGAACAGGGCTATGCGACGTCGGAACCCTTCGCGGTCGAGCGGCAAGGCAAGTTCAAGCCAAATGTGTTCTTGATCGCCGATTACGGCTATGATTCCTATTCGACCACGATCGAAACCACGCGCGGCCTCATCGCCAAGAATCCAGACCTCGTCCAGCGTTTCGTCGATGCTTCGATCATTGGCTGGTACAATTACATTTATGCCGACAACCGCGCGGCCAACGCTCTCATCAAACGCGACAATCCCGACATCAGCGACGATCAGCTTGCCTACTCGGTTGCTAAGATGAAGGAATATGGCATTGTCGATTCGGGCGATTCCTTGACGCTTGGCATCGGCGCCATGCGCGACGCGAGGGTCAAAAGTTTTTTTGTGAAGATGGTGGAAGCTGGGCTCTTCAAGCCGGAGCTCGATTATAAGCGCGCCTACACCTTGCAATTCATCGGCAAGGGCGTTGGGCTCGAGTTGCGGCCGCGCCGGTAATGCGGCGGGGTTTTGCCAAGCTCCATTCGTGCCGCCGATGACAAAGCCTCTCGTCTCCTTCCAAAATGCCCACAAGATCTACAACAATGGGACAGTCGCGCTCGCAGGCCTCGATCTCGACGTGCGGGCGGGCGAGGTCTTGACCCTGCTTGGTCCATCGGGCTGCGGCAAATCGACGATATTGCGGCTCATCGCCGGTCTCGACACGGTCTCATCCGGCTCGCTCGCCCGAGGTTTTTCGCTTGATCGCGGAAAAATCGGCTTTGTATTCCAGGACCCAACCTTGATGCCCTGGGCGAGCGTGTTCGACAATGTCTTCTTGCCGCTGCGATTGCGGGGGTCGTCGCGGCGGGAAGCCACGTCTGTGGTTGAGGAGGCGTTGGCGCTCGTTGGGCTTGGTTCTTTCATCAGGGCCTTTCCGCGCGAGCTTTCCGGCGGGATGCGCATGCGCGCCTCGATCGCGCGCGCGCTCGTCCTGCGCCCCTTGGTTCTATTGATGGACGAACCTTTCGCGGCGCTCGACGAGATCACGCGGTTCAAGCTCAATGACGATTTATTGGCCTTGCGCGGCGAGCTCGGGACGACAATCGTCTTCGTTACGCATTCGGTTTTCGAGAGCGTTTTTCTTTCGAACCGAATCGCGGTGATCGCGCGGGGACCTGGACGCGTCGCGGCGGAGATTGCGATCGACGCACCCTCCGTGCGCGGAACGGACTTCCGGACGAGTTCCGCCTATGCGCAGTATTGCGCGGAAGTCTCGCGGGCGCTCCAATGCGCGATGGGTAAGGATCTGAAATGAAATCTCTTTGCACGAGCCCGCGATGGGCGGCTCGCTACGGTCCGCCGGTCTTGGTCTTCGCGGGCGTGGCCGTGGCCTGGGAAGCCTATGTTCGTTTGCGGAACGTGCCCGCTTACATATTGCCGTCGCCCTCGCTCGTGCTAAAAACGCTTTTCACCGACCGGGCCACGCTGTTCCCCGCTTTGCTCGTGACCCTGAAAACCACCTTCGGCGCGCTTCTTGCGGCCGTCATCGGCGGGGTTGGCCTCGCGATATTGTTTACCCAATGGAAGTGGGTCGAGCGCTCGTTTTTGCCTTTTGCGATCGTGCTGCAGGTGACCCCGATCGTTGCCATCGCGCCCTTGCTTTTGATCTATCTCGAAGCGCCGGCGGCGGTGCTCGTCTGCGCCTTTCTCGTCGCCTTTTTTCCGATTTTGTCGAATACCGCGCTTGGGCTCGCCTCGGCCGACCGCAATCTCGTCGATCTCTTCAAGCTCTATCGCGCGACGCGATGGCAAACGCTCTTGCACCTGCTGTTGCCCGCCGCCTTGCCTTACTTTCTCGGCGGCTTGCGGATCGGCGGCGGCCTGGCGCTGATCGGCGCGATCGTCGCCGAGCTCGCGGCGGGCAACGCGGGCAAAGGGGCTGGCCTCGCGTTCCGCATCTCGGAAGCCGGCTATCGGTTAAATATTCCGCGCATGTTCGCGGCGCT
>JBOHJV010000138.1:0-8675 GCA_050728695.1 Methylocella sp.
TCGAATTTCGCGGCATCGAGCGGCTCGCCGATCACCCCGGTCGAGGCGAGGAAAATTTCCGCTGCCGGCGCGCCAGTGGCGCTTGCCGCGAGCGCGGCGGTGAGCTTGACGGCCTGTGCCCCGGCCTTGCCGGTAAACGCATTGGCATTGCCGGAGTTCACAATGAGCGCACGCGCCTTGCCCGCCTTGAGCCGGGCCCGGCACCAATCGACAGGCGCCGACGGACACTTCGATTTCGTGAAAACCCCCGCCGCCTGCGTTCCCTTGTCGAAAACCGCCAGCATCACGTCAGCGCGATCCTTGTAACGGATACCGGCGGCGCCCGCGGCAAAGCGCACACCCTCGATGTCTGGCAGGTTTGGGAGCGATTTCGGCGCGAGCGGCGAAACGGCGGCGGCCATCGGGGCAAAGTTCCCAGAAATAACTTGGCTCTCGACAAGCCGGGGCGAATACAGAAAGTGCCAGGGCCGCGCCCTCGGCGTCGAGGGGCCCTCGAGTCTGTCTTCGGCGGTGTGGTGGGCTACCGTTCTGGCCGCCGCCGCGCTTATTTCTTGCCCGCGGGAGCGGCCGGGGCAGCCGCCGGCTTATCGGTTTTGGGGGGTTCCGGAGGTTCGGTCCGCTCGATCTTCGCGGTCTTGCGCAAGTCCGCGACGAGCGCGGTTTGCGCCTTTTGCACAACATAGCGGGTGACTTGCTCCTTGACCTGGTCGAAGGGCGGAAAGGTTTTCTGCCGCTTGTCCAGGACCTCAATGATATGCCAGCCAAATGGGCTTTTCACCGGATCGGAAACCTGCCCCACCTCTAACTTGAACGCGGCATCAGCGAATTCCGGCACCATGCGATCCTTGGTGAACCAGCCAAGATCTCCGCCTTCCGAGCCCGGGTCTTTCGACATTTCCTTGGCGATCGTGGCGAACTCGTCGCCCCCCATGAGTCGTTTCAGCGCCGTCTTGGCTTCTGCCTCGGTGGCGACAAGAATATGCCGCGCGTGGATTTCGGTCTCGGGCTTTTGCGCCTTGGCCGCCTCGTCGTAAGTGGCCTTGATCGCTGCGTCGGTGGCCGCCGTCTTCGCGACCTGTTCGAGCACGCTTTCCATCAGCAGCTTGTCGCGATAATATGCGAGTTTCTTCGCGAATTCCGGAGTTTGGTCGGCCTTTTCGGCAAGCGCCTTTTGCGCCACCAATTCGCCGTCGATCAAAAAGTCGAGAAGATAGCTGTCGCGCGCCTTGCCTTCGAGCTGAGGCGGCAGGCTCGTGTGAAGATCACTGGCGGCTATCTTCACATCGTCGTCGGTAATTTGCTTGCCGTTGACCGTGGCGAGCACCTTGGCTGCTGCCGGCGAGGCGGCAACAATCGCAAGAGAGAACAGGGTCAGCAGAAACGCCAGACCGGCGGCGGTTCCGTTACGCGCGTGTTTCGTCAACAACATGAGTCCAAGCTCCGGGCTAACTCAGGAAGATCGCACCGCCGTATTCGCGGCGCGTTACTCAAATGGGGCATTTGCCGCGTGACCATGCACAGAGCGGCGGATTTGACAAGCCCCGGTCCCAATCTTATCTGTCGAACAGGCTTCCGTGGATGATTTTTCAGGCTTTCGCGGCCCCGGTGCCGGCGCGTGGTGCGGGGAGTTCGCGCCTACCGCGCTGCCGCTTGCGCTTTTTCGGACGAGATGGCGATCTTTGCCGGAACACCGGCTTTTGTCGAGCGGCCGGGGAAACAGGATTTCCAGTTAGGAACGCGAGGATTTGGTACCGCGGAAATCTTGGAATGGTATGTCGCGCTCCGGTGGTCCGCCGCCGCGCTGGGATTCAAGCCCGGGCCGCGGCATGGGCACACGCCGCGAGGATCGCGCAAAATCTATCCAGAAAAGCTAGGCGCGAAAGCCGATGGCCGGGGATGTTCCGGCCGTTTTCCAGAAAGGTCGTTTCGTGATGTTGGGCTCCCTTGCGAAAAAGATTTTCGGATCGTCGAACGATCGCCGGCTCAAGGGATACCAGCCGAGAGTCGCGGCTATCAACGCGCTTGAGCCCGAAATGCTGAAGCTCGCCGATACCGAACTCGCCGCTCGAACCCAAATGTTCCGGGAGGAATTCGCCGCCGGCATGGCGCTTGACGATCTGCTTGTGCCGGCTTTCGCCACGGTGCGGGAAGCGGCGCGCCGCGTCCTCGGCCAGCGGCATTTCGATGTTCAGCTCATTGGCGGGATGGTGCTGCACGAAGGCGGCATCGCCGAGATGCGCACCGGCGAGGGCAAGACCCTCGTCGCGACGCTCGCCAGTTATCTCAACGCCCTCGCCGGAAACGGCGTGCACATCATCACCGTCAACGATTATCTCGCCCGGCGCGACGCCGAATGGATGGGCAGCATCTATCATTTCCTCGAACTTTCAACCGGGGTCATCGTGCATGGGCTCGACGACGACGAACGCCGCCGCGCCTATGCCGCGGACATCACCTATGGCACCAACAATGAGTTCGGCTTCGACTATCTCCGCGACAATATGAAATACGAGCTCGCCCAAATGGTTCAGCGCGGACATCACTATGCGATCGTCGATGAGGTCGATTCGATCCTCGTCGACGAGGCCCGGACGCCATTGATCATTTCGGGCGCTTCCGACGACAGATCCGATCTCTATATCGCGATCGACAAGGTGATCCCGCGCCTCGCGACCGTTGACTTCGAACTCGACGAAAAACAACGCACGACCAATCTCACCGAGGCCGGCAATGAACAAATGGAGCAATTGCTTGGAGAAGCCGGGGTCCTGACCGAAGGCTCGCTCTATGAGGCCGCCAACGTCACGATCGTGCATCACGTGAATCAGGCCTTGCGCGCGCATAAATTGTTCAAGCGCGACAAGGACTACATCGTGCGCAAGGGCGAAGTCGTCATCATCGACGAGTTCACCGGCCGGATGATGCCGGGCCGCCGCTACTCCGATGGGCTTCATCAAGCGCTCGAAGCCAAGGAACATGTCGCGATCCAGCCCGAGAACGTGACGCTTGCCTCGATCACCTTCCAGAATTATTTCCGCCTCTACGGCAAGCTTGCCGGGATGACCGGAACGGCGGCGACCGAGGCGGACGAATTTGCCGATATCTATAAGCTCGATGTCGTCGAGATACCGACCAACAAGCCAGTCAGGCGTTTCGACGAGGACGACGAAGTCTATCGCACGGCGGAAGAAAAACTGCGTGCGATCATCCGCGAAATCGAGGCCGCCAACGCGAAGTTCCAGCCGATGCTCGTCGGCACGACGTCGATCGAGAAGTCCGAGCAGCTCGCCGAGGCGATGCAAAAGCAAGGCTATAAGCAGATCGATTTTCTGCAGCCCGAAGCCTTGCAAATACTCTACGCGGCGGCGCGGTCGGGCAAGCCCTCAAAGCTTTTCGCGGTGTTGAACGCGCGGTTTCACGAACAAGAGGCCTATATTGTCGCCGAAGCGGGAGTGCCCGGCGCGATCACGGTCGCGACCAACATGGCTGGACGCGGTGTAGATATTCAGCTCGGCGGAAATGTCGAAATGCGGATCGCGCAAGAATGCGCCAGGCTCGAAGGAGAGCGACTGTCCGGCGTCAATTGGCGCTATTTTTCGCAAGAGTGTGCCGGGCTCGACGCCGACCTCGAAGGACAGCAACGCGCGGACGAGATCGCAGCAATCGTCCGCAATCATATTTCCCGAGAATGTAGCGGGCTCGAAGACGAGCAACTAATGTCGCGGGTAACGGCACGGGTAGCAGAAATCCTCGATGAAGTCGCGCAATTCAAGGCAAAGGCGATCGCCGCCGGCGGCCTCTACATCATCGGCACCGAACGCCACGAGAGCCGCCGGATCGACAACCAGCTGCGCGGTCGTTCCGGACGCCAAGGCGATCCAGGACGTTCAAAATTCTTCTTGTCGCTGAAGGACGATCTGATGCGGATTTTTGGCTCCGACCGGATGGAGTCCATGCTCGTCAAACTTGGTCTTCAGGAGGACGAAGCGATCGTCCATCCCTGGATCAACAAGGCCTTGGAAAAGGCCCAGCAAAAAGTCGAAGCGCGCAATTTCGACATGCGCAAGAACGTGCTGAAATACGACAATGTGATGAACGATCAGCGCAAGGTCGTCTTCGAACAGCGCCGCGAGATGATGGCGCAAGAGTCGCTCGAAGACATGATTTCCGACATGCGCCAGGGTGTCGTCGACGATCTTATCGCCAAACATATTCCGCGCGATGCCTATCCCGAGACTTGGGACGTGGAAGGTTTGAAGCAATCGGTCCACGGCGCGTTCAATTTTTCTCTTGCGTTGAGCGATTGGGCGAAGGAAGAGGGCATCACCGAGGAGGAAATGCACGAGAGGCTGCGGAAGGCGACTAATGAAGCCTATGCCGCTCGCGTCGACAGGAACGGCGCCGAAGTTACGCGTTATGTCGAAAAGCAGATCGTTCTGCAGGCGCTCGATCATCTGTGGCGCGAGCATCTCATGACGCTCGACCATCTGCGTCAAGTCATTGGCTGGCGCGGCATGGCCCAGCGCGATCCGCTGAACGAATACAAATCCGAGGCCTTCGAGCTGTTTGGCGAACTCATTACCCATTTGCGGGAAATGACGACGGCGCAGTTGAACCGCGTCGAGGTCGCCTTCGAGCCGCCGCCGCCGATGGAGGCGCTCGATATTTCAGGGCCGGATGCGCCCGCGTCTCCGGGTGCCGCGATCAACGCCGCATTTGGCGCCGCGAGCGCCGCCCCCGCCGTTGCCCAAGGCGCGAAGCCGGTTCTCAGCGCTTCCGGCGGGGACGCTATTGACGCTATTGAAACGCTTGTCCGCGAGCCGGCGGAAAAACGGTTGGCCTATGGCAAGGTCGGGCGCAACCAACCTTGCCCCTGCGGCTCGGGCCGGAAATATAAGCATTGTCATGGCGCGACCGCGTGAGGGCCGTATGGCGTGCAATCGATTGAATTGCAACTCGGGGTGCAAGACGCCTCCGTTATCCCGTTGCCGCTTACGACTCCGCCATGCGCAGAGTTTCGTCAGCGCCGCGTTGCGGGCGATCGCGTTCGCCTTCGCGCTCAGTTCGCGGCAGTCGAAATTCCGAGCGTTTCCAGGTCCATTCTCGCGGATCTCATTGGTGATCGGGATATACCCGCCTTTCTCCCTCTGTTTCTAGCCGTCCTTGGAAAGAATGTGGCTTGGTGAGCCCGACGCGCAGCGGGTCGAGTAGCTCGTTCGGCTTTTAGTTCAAATAAATGTATAGCTATCGCGCGATTGGTGTTTTTTGCGCTAGCTCGCTGCAGCTTTGGTGTCGTCATTCTCTGTCAAAATATCCAAGGGGAAATGCGAACGCCGTCCGCCTTGTAGCCGAGGCCAGACACAAGGTTGAGAATTTGGGCCTCGCGACGTTTTAAAGGCGGACGCCGCGCTCTTTGCTCCGCCGGAAAGCGGCCGGCTTTTCATCGCGGTTGGGAGACTCCGTGATCACGGTCTGAACCCGAAGATGGTCAGCGTCCCGGCGCCGACGCCGCCACTGCTGGCCACATAGACTTTGCCATTTGAGACCACCGGAACAATATTCGCATTGTCAGACAAAGTCCATGTTCCCGCTGGATACTGACCCAGCAATGGCAGTGTTCCACTTACGGACGTAGCGTCGAAGGCGTAAAGAGTGACCGAAGAAGAACTACCAGCCGGACGGCCAACGGCCCAAATGATGGCCGAATGATTTGGCAGGGTGCCATTGGAGGAAACGGACGTAAAGAATCCTGGATCTTCGTTACTAGCCGTTATTGGCCCGATACCGTCCTGGACGAGTTGTGGTGTTGGCGGAGAACCGGTTTGCGTAATCTTCCACGTAATAACACTATTGCCGCCGCTACTGACGACACGACCTATTCCATCCTGGCCCATGAAATATGAGGGCGCGCACCAACATCCGCCGATGTTATGCATATCGAGGACACGATCTGGACCTGAAGGCGTGTAACCGCCCAGACTAGCACTATTGAGAAGAAACATTCTTCCGTCTTTGCCCGCGGCGACAACGAGCGGAGAACGCGGAATGACTAGAACTCCCCCCGATCCCAACTCAAAGTCCGCCGCATCCAAGGCGGTGAAGTTCGATGGCGTGAATATGCTTGCGACTGTCAGATTCGAGCTGACCTTAACCACACTCTCCTCGATGTTATTCACGGAATTATAGGACGTCCCGGAAGAATCAGAGTTTCCCGTCGTGAAATATAGGTTTGACCCATCGGAGGCGATGCCGGAACCGGACATCCAGATTGAAGTCAGGAACATACTGTTTGTCGCGGTTGCTTCCCCATTGGTCAGCAGAGGCGGAAGCGGCGCAAGAGTGGACGCGGTCCACCCCAAAAGCCAACCTCGCGTTGGCCCGCTTTGCAGGAGGGTTCCTACCAAATACTCATTACCGCGGAATCCTGCATAAATTTTGCCCCCAACCAAAAGTAACGCCGATCTTAGGCAAGTTGGTTGGACATGAAATTGATATATTGTTCCGTCAGTCAACGTATGAGAAGAATTAAGAGCTGTTATAGTAAAAGACCTGACATTGTCCAACAGAGTCCCTACATTGAGCGCGTGAAGCGTGCTGGGTTGGCCGCCGCTTTCAACAGTATGGGTGATCACATACAATGTACCGCTGACCGGATCGATGACGGGCGTAGAAACAATTCCACGACAATCACCCGGCGTCCCAAAATTTCTACTGAGAAGAATCTGTCCATTGTCAGCATTGATCGCATAAACAGTGTTGGCTACCGTCGCCACATAGACGACATTGTACAGACCAGACAGACCGGTTTGACACGTAACAACTGTCTGATTTGATGGACAAGTAATTCGTACATTCTGTGCAACAAGTGGTTGCGCATATAGCGTGTCGTCAAGGTTATTGACCGTGGCTATCACGCCAAAATTATTGCTTGGCAATGAAATAGTATCGGGAGAAAGAATTGTCTCGGCGATATTCCAACCTGTTCGCCGAAAATCGTTATGGTGCGTCAAAACCGCCGCCCCGGATTGAGCGAGCGCGGCGCTCGAAGCGCTCAGAAGGAAAGCCGCTGTCACGATTGTCTTTGCCGCGATCGAAATGAATTTCATAAAAAACTCCTATCAAATGTGTATTGTTGTCAACAATTATTAGTCCATAATAGACGGAAATTTCTGGACGATCAAGCGCTTATCGAGGTTAAGATTACCGCGCGGCCATGCTGTTCCGGGACGCCAAAGCCGGTTAGCGGTGGCGGCCGCGATTAGTCTCGGCATCGCGTGGCAATTGGCGCGTGCCCCGCTAGGCGAATTGCCCCGCGTGACTGTCGAATGCGGTAAGTCCCGGATGTTAGTCCCGCGTGCTTAACTCGTGCTCGCGGCCGGCTCGTTGCCGATGGTAACGCACGTGCCGAGCTAGCTTAGCCTTGGGTTGGCGCGCTCTGATTACGCTAGGCGCCGGTAGCCGCGCGCACGGCAGCAACGCCTCCGCTCGCGGTCTTAAGGATTACGCGAATCTCATCGTTCGGGCCGCGGTTCGCCGAACGGCGGCGGGACTGTTGCCTTAAAGCTTGCGCGCTCGCCGTGCCGGTCAAGGTAACGCGCGAGTTCCTTCGCCTGCGCCAGCATGGCGCTGCTTTCGGGTAGCTCATGCAGATAGGCAAGCATCGGCAGTAGGTTCATGTCGGCATAGGTGAAGCTGCGTCCCACAAGATGGCCGGTGTCGGCCACCGCCTTGTTGAAGAGGGCGATATGGGTTTCAACCTCCGGCACCACTCTATTAATGGTGACGCGGTCCGGCTGGCCATTGGCCGTCCTAGGGAAAAAGTAGCTCTGCAGATAGGTGCTCAGCACCGGCAATATCGCCGTATTGGCCACGGATACCCATTGTTCGATCTGCGCGCACGCCACCGCGTCGTCGGGGAACAGCCTTGGCCCGGGGAACGCGCGGTCGATATAGGTTGCAATCGCTTTCGACTCGAACAATTCAAAATGGCCATGCCGCAGGACTGGAATTTTGCCGAGCGGGTGAATTGCGTTCACCTCCGGGGAATGCGGACTGGCGGGCGTGAGACGATAGGCGACGCCCTTTTCCTCGCAGGCGATGCGCACGGTGCGGACAAAGGTCGATTGCGCCACCCCGATGAGTTCGATGTCGGTCGCGGTTTTCGCCAGGAACGCGGCGAGCTTGTCGAACGAACCCTTCTCGCCCGTCCAGCCGCTGTTGTATCCGTCGCGAAGCTGGGTATCCGCGAAGCCATCCTGCCGCATGTTCATCTGCGTCCCGGTACCGTCGGGCTTGAAGGTCAGCGTGATGAGCGTTTCCTGGCTGTTGTAGCTGCCAAGCCAGGTGAATACGAGTTTCTCGGGCCGAATCAATTCCCGATAGACGCCTGAGATCTCGATTGGTCTGCCGTCCTGCATGGTCATGCTCACTTGATAGCGCCCGCCAACCCTTGGCTCTAACAAGATCACCTCGCAGCGGGCGCCGCGCGGTGGCAGCCATTCACCCCATTCCTTGCTGAGCCAAGCATCGAACACCCGTTCTGGCTTTGCATCGAAACGGCGCGAGATTTCGAGCGAAAGCGACGATTCAGCGATTGCGTTCATTGGATCCTCCTTCGGTTTGTTTCAGATGCCGATCGAGCCGATCGAAGCTTTCGCTCCAGAACCGCCGATAGA
>JBOHJV010000139.1:0-8568 GCA_050728695.1 Methylocella sp.
AAAAAAGCGCCAGCGCCTATCAAATTTCCCGCGATCTTGGCATTCGCCGCGCAACCGTTTGGAGCATGATGCATCGCGTCCGTCTCGCGATGGCAAGCGATCAAGAGCAAGCCAACTTGCTGCATGGGATCATTGAAGCAGATGAGGTCTATATCGGCGGCAAGCCTCGCAAAGGGAACAAGCGCGAAGGTGACGAACCAAGCAAGCGCGGTCGCGGGACGAAGAAGGCAGCCGTTATAGGCGTCGCCGAACGTCTCGGCCGCGTCATTGCCAAAGTTGCAGAAGCCAACGATCTTTCCGCCAGGGGGCTATTGAAGTTCGTTTGCAAGTTTGTCGATACTGATGCTTCTCTTGTTATTACGGACGAATATAGCGGCTATAACGCGCTCGCCGCAAAGATGCGCCATGCCAGGATCAATCACAGTATTCAATATGCCGATGGCATGACCCACACGAACACTATTGAAGGCTTTTGGGCTCTTGTGAAGCGCGCGTGGTTTGGCTCGCACCATCACTACAGTAAAAAGTACATTGGCCTTTATATCGCCGAGGCCGCATACAAATACAATGTGCGTCATCAGCCTGATACTTTCGCTCCAATGCTTTCGATCATGACAGAGGCATGAACCATCTTTATTATGGCGACAATCTAACACGAATGCAACAAATGGGTAAGCATTCGGTTGACCTGATTTATCTCGATCCGCCTTTCAATTCTAAGCAAAACTACAACCTAATCTACAAGAACATGACAGGTCTGCCGGTGCCTGATCAGGCGGACGCATTCTGCGACACATGGGAGATGGACGCTCAAAAAGAAGAAATCGCAAAAACCATGCCGATCTTAATGCGCGAGCATGGTATAGAAAGCTATTATGTCGAATTTTGGCGATTATGGATCAATGCGTTACGTCATACGCAACCTCACTTGCTAGCCTATCTGATCTACATGGTGCAGCGGTTGCTCCATATGAAAAGCATTTTGCGGCCAACAGGTTCGATTTATTTGCATTGTGACCCGACCGCAAGCCACTACATTAAAGTGATGATGGACGGGATTTTTGGACACAAGCATTTTCAGAATGAGATTATCTGGAGGCGAACAGGCGCGCACGGGCGCGCGAAAAAGTGGGGTCCGATCCATGACGTGCTTCTATTTTATACAGCATCCGACAACTATAGGTGGAATCGTATTTTTGAAAAATATGACGAATCGTATGTAGAGAACTTTTATAAATTCAATGACGAACACGGTCGGTATAGGCTTGTCACGCTGGACGGCCCTGGGGTGCGGGGCGGCGGCTCTGGAACGCCATGGCGCGGGGTTGATCCTGGCCTAAAGGGAAGGCATTGGGAAGTGCCGCCAGACAGGGCTCTCCCTGAATGGTTCGAGCATCCAAGTGACTATTCTAAAATGACAGTGCAAGAGCGTTTGGATGTGCTCGATGGCGCTGGGATAATCTATTGGCCGCCGCGCGGCAGTGTTCCGCAATATAAAAGGTATCTTGATGTCGCCGAAGGGAATCCGGTTCAAGACATAATTTCAGATATACGGCCACTTGGTTCGCACGCTGATGAACGCCTTGGCTATCCAACGCAAAAGCCTATCGCGTTGCTTCGCAGGATCATCAGTGCGTCGACGAATAAAGGCGATATTGTTTTTGATCCATTTTGCGGGTGTGGGACGACTATCTATGCAGCTCAAGAGCTTGAGCGAAAATGGATCGGTTGTGATATTGCAATCTTGTCGATTAAGCTCATGAGAGAGATTCTGACTGGCGAAAAATATCGTCTTTCAGAGGGTAAAAACTTCGACGTAGATGGCATCCCGGTGAGTGTGGAGCAAGCCGAAGAGCTATTTAAGCGCGACCCCTTCCAGTTCGAGCATTGGCTTGTGGAGCGAGTTGGAGGCTTCCCAACAAAAAAGACCGGCGACAAAGGCGTTGACGGCCGCATGTATTTCGAGACCAAAGCAGGGCTAAAATGCATGGTTCTGTCTGTCAAGGGCGGAAAGTTGCGGCCAGCCGACGTGCGCGATTTGAGAGGCACAATGGCTGATATGCCGGATACCGAAATGGCCGGGTTCCTCTCATTGCAGGAACCGTCAAAAGCCATGCGCGATGCAGCGGCGCTGGCGTTTCAATATGAATACGGCGGCCTCAAATATGACCGCATGCAGTTTTTGACCGTCAAAGACATCCTAGAAGATAAGCGCGAATTCCACACGCCGACGAAAATGGTTTCGCGGGTCTCGACGGCGCAGGCATCCTTACCTCTCTAGCCGAAGTTGACGCGAATCACCATTTGTGTATCCTGTGTGTTGGTGGCGCCTGCCGCCTTGTCGGCTATCTATCCCTCAGCTCGCCGCCTTAGGAAGGATAGGACCGGCAGTGAGCACGAACGTGCTCCCAGCGGCTAAACCGGAACCGCTTGTATGTCGTGACATATACGGGCTTCGGCCACAGACAAACGACCATTGCCGTTCTCCGGGGTGCCGGGACAAAGCCCGGCGGCTCCGGAGCGCCCCGTTGCGCCCCGCGCGTAAAGAGCGCATTGCGGGGTGAGCATGGAAGCGGCGACAGGCACCGAATCGCTCATTAACTGATTCGGAACCATGAGGCGAGTAGAAGTCCAAAAGCGTACCATTCCGAAAATTTATCCCCCGCGAAAGGCGGGACCGCCCGTAGGCGTAACCAGAGCGAAGGGGGGCGGGCGCCTGCCCGGACCTGGCGGCTGCATTTGAGCCTGCCGCAAACACATTTGCCTTTTCATTCCCAGGACATAAGCTCTCCCTGGGGAACGCGGCATGGAGAATGAGGCGGAGCATACGGGAGCATCGACGTCGCCAGAGGTTGCGACTGATACCAAATCCCGGAAAGAGCGACCCATGGATGGTCCGAGTCCTGCCCGTCCCTGGAGTAGATCCGGGGCCGGCCATAACGAGCCGTTGCTATGAGTAGATCTTTCCCGAATGTAGAATCAGTTGAATAGCCCGGTCATTTTGTTTCGCCCGCCACCAAGGCAAGCTGTTCGGCCCGCGCGGCGCGGGCGAGCGCCTCATCGAGCGTTGCGAGCGGCACATTTTCCCGCGACGCCAGCTCCAAATAGGCCTCGAAAACACTCAGCCGATGCGCGCGGGCAATGTCGAGAAGCCTTTCTTCATCTAGATCTCGAACCACCAAATGCGCGGGACGAGCGCATGACCGCGGAGCAGCCGTTCGCGGGCCGCCGTGGCACGCGGATGGGCTTCGTCGGGGAGGAGCCAGCAGGTGGTCACCGAGGTGTCCACGACGAAAGGCATTAATATTTGTGCCCCTCGTGGAGGGCCGAAAGGCTTTCGTCGAGCGTTAACCGTGGCATGGTCTTGCGCAAATCTTCGAGGTCCGCCAAGGCCCTTGCCACCTCCTCTTGCCGCCTGGCTCCCTCGGGCACGAGCCTAGCGATTGGCCGCCCATGGCGGGTGATGATGATCGTCTCGCCGCGCTCGACATCGCCAAGGAGGCTGGGCAAATGAGTCTTGGCCTCGGAAGCGAGGAATTCGCGCGTCTAGCACCGGCTAGTCGATTCAATTGGTCGATGCTATCACATGGACGGGGCTGAACAAGCAAGAACGCAACGAAAATACCGGACGCAGAACTCGCTCCGCGACTTCTATGTCTTCCCGGTGCTGATCGCGATGCGGGCGAAACGCGCCGCTTCTTCCTGCCCGGCCGTATCCACGCCGTCGGTTTACGGTATGTGCGGGCGGACGGTGTCAAGATATCCCGAGAGCCGGCTTGAATGGTTTTTGCGCCTAACGGGGGTGGCCATGTGGCGGCGGCTTCACTCGGGTTTACCTCGGCCCGCGCATCGGCTATGGCAAGCGCCGGGAAACCCTTTTCAGGCAGGAGTTCGGCATGCCGGAGGCCGGCAACACGCTCACACTCGAGACCACGCAGGGGAAGGTCGTCATCGAAATGCGGCCCGATCTCGCTCCAGCCCATGTCGCGCACATCAAGAAGCTTGCCGGCGAGAACTTCTACGACGGCGTCGCCTTCCACCGCGTGATCTCTGGGTTCATGGCCCAGACCGGCTGCCCGCACGGGACCGGGACCGGCGGCTCGAAATATCCCAATCTCAAGGCCGAGTTTTCCGCCGAGCCGCATGTGCGCGGCACCTGCTCCATGGCCCGCGCGCAGGACGCGAATTCAGCCAACTCGCAGTTCTTTATCTGCTTTGCCGCCGCGCGCTTTCTCGACAAGCAATATACCGTCTGGGGAAAGGTCACGGCGGGCATGGAGAATGTCGATAAGATCAAACGCGGCGAACCCGTCCGCGATCCCGACAAGATCGTTTCCGCGACCGTCGGCTGATAGGCGTCTTGAAGGTGGCCTAAAAGGTCGAGACCTGACAATAAGATGCCTCCGCGCTGGAATCGCAAAAGACCGAATTCGGCCCGGAGTTCAGCCAGTCGCCTCTCGATGCACCAAGGCGCTCGCGAGGAAGACACCGGCCTTTCAGCTCCGCCCAGTGCAGAGCTTGTTCCATGTCCTCACGAACAAGCGCTGCGCTGCTTGATTGTTATTACGCCCGAGGTCGACAAGAGTAACCCCGGAGCCAAGGATGGCGACAAATTTTTGCATGCCAGTGTAGCCGCCAAATCCGTTTTTGGTGTTCACTTCCCCGCACGCGACGGCGGCCTTCACAAGGAATCCAGGGATCTTTACGCTGCGGTATAAATCAAAGTCGCCAAAGATCGTTGAGGAAGGGTCGCGGAACGGCCTTGCGATCTCGTTCGTTATGGCATGAGGAATGCCCCAAGCCCCGGCCGCGAAATGGAGCGGTCCATTGTCATCCTTCGTGACGGGAGCGGCGGCGTCCTCAGCACCGATTTTATTATCGCCCGAGCTAGCATATACTCCAATAGATAATATAATTATGAAAATAAGTGTATATTTATTGTAAAGTAGCGACGCTTCCTCGCGCAATGTCAATATGTACTTGCGTAATACGGGGAGGGCTTCCTTTCATGAAGGTTAACGGATAATGGCAGACGACAGCGTAATCGTCAAATTCACGGGCTCCGCCGGTGGCCTCACCACGGCGATCAAGCCCGTGCGTCGATCGAATCCTTCCCCGAGCCGTTGAGATTGGCGAAGCATTTGCGGCAACCCTCTCCGCCGACAAAATCAAGGGATTCGCCGAATACACGGCGCAGAACCGGCACACAGGCAAGCCGCGCCTCACAAATACTTGGCCTTAGAACTGTGGAGATTGGAGTTTGCGGCATCCGGCGGTCGCCTGCCCCGCGGGGTGGCGCCGTTTGAAATTGTAGCCTGCTCGTGGGCGGCTGACTCATCATGCGCGTTGATCTCTTCGATTTCGATCTGCCTCCAGAACGCATTGCGCTGCGCCCTGCTGAGCCGCGCGATTCGGCGCGCCTCCTCATTATCCGGCCGCATGGCTCGCCGCGTTTCGAGGATCGCGCGGTCCTCGACCTGCCGGACTTTTTTGCGCCCGGCGACGTTCTCGCCGTCAATGACAGCCGGGTCATCCGCGCGGGGTTTTATGGGGTTCGCGTGCGCGGCAATACCTCGGCTAGGATCGTGGCAACCTTGATGCGACGCGAAGGCGCAGCGTTGTGGCGTGCGCTCGCGCGGCCAGCGAAGAAACTAATGGAAGGCGATGTTATTCGCTTTGCCGCCATAAACAGCGAGGCGAACAGCGCGGAAAGTCTCGATGCCGAGGTCGTTTCAAAAGGCGGCGACGGAGACGTTTTGCTAAAATTCGCGCTCGTAGGCGCGACGCTCGACGAAGCGATCGAACGAATAGGTCAAATGCCTCTGCCGCCATATATTTTAAGCCGGAGGCCCGCCGACGACAAGGACACGCAAGACTATCAAACGCTGTTTGCGCAAAAGCCCGGCGCGGTCGCGGCGCCAACCGCGAGCCTCCATTTCACGCCAAGGCTCGTTGCCGCACTTACCGCGCGTGGTGTCCTGATTCAAAGAGTTACGCTGCATGTGGGGCCAGGAACGTTTTTGCCGGTCAAGGCGGAGGACACTGCAAGCCACAAGATGCACGCCGAATGGGGCGAAGTCACGCAAGCGGCCGCCGATGCCCTGAACCACGCGCGCCGCTCCGGGGCGCGCATCGTCGCCGCGGGAACGACGAGCCTCCGGATTCTCGAATCGGCGGCGCGGCCCGACGGAAATTTCGCGGCATTTTGTGGGGAGACGTCGATCTTCATCACGCCGGGCTACAAGTTTAAGGCGGCCGATGTGCTGTTGACCAATTTCCATTTGCCACGCTCGACGCTGTTCATGCTTGCCGCCGCTTTTTCCGGCCTCAAGACCATGCAGGCGGCCTATGCGCACGCGATCGCGGAAAACTACCGGTTTTACAGTTATGGCGACGCCTGTTTGCTGTTTTTAGCGGAGAGCCGGACGTGACCGGAATTTTCCGGTTCGACGTTTTGAGCCAGGACGGGGCCGCGCGTGCTGGACTCATCACGACCCCGCGCGGAAAAATCCGTACGCCCGCGTTCATGCCGGTTGGCACGGCCGGAACCGTCAAGGCAATGCATCCCGAAACGGTGAGAGCGCTCGGCGCCGATATCGTGCTCGCCAACACCTATCATCTCATGCTGCGGCCGGGGCCGGAGCGAATAGCAGTACTCGGCCGCCTGCATGAATTCATGAACTGGCCGTGGCCGATTCTGACCGATTCCGGCGGGTTCCAGGTCATGTCGCTCGCCAAGCTCAGAAAGCTCGACGAGAGCGGGGTGACCTTTCAATCCCACATCGATGGCGCGCGGCATGTGTTGACACCCGAGCGCGCGATGGAAATTCAAGATCTGCTCGGCTCCGACATCGCGATGCAGCTCGACGAATGCGTCAGACTTCCCTGCCCGGAAGCCGAAGCGCGCCGCGCCATGCTCTTGTCGCTGAACTGGGCGGAACGCTCGAAGGCGGCGTTTGTTGGAACGCCGGGCCGCGCATTGTTCGGCATTGTCCAAGGCGGCGATTTCAAATCATTGCGGGTGGAAAGCGCGAAGACGCTCGCGGGCATCGGATTTGAAGGTTACGCGCTGGGCGGACTTGCCGTCGGCGAGACGAAGACGGTGATGCTCGCCATGATCGAATGCGTGCTGCCGTGGTTGCCTTGCGCCGAGCCCCGCTACCTCATGGGGGTTGGCGCGCCGGACGATCTTCTGGAGGCCGTGTCGCGGGGCATCGACATGTTCGATTGCGTGTTGCCGACGCGCGCCGGACGTCATGGCCTCGCCTATACGAGGGCCGGGCGGCTCAATTTGCGCAACGCCCGTCACGCCGCCGATCCGTCTCCCGTCGATCCACTATCGACTTGCGCAAGTGCTCGTAGTTATTCCCGCGCGTATTTGCATCACCTCGTCAAGTCGGGTGAGATTCTCGGCATGATGCTTTTGTCCGAAATCAATCTCGCCTATTACCAGGATTTTATGGAGGCGATGCGCCGCGCCATCGCGGCGGGCCGCTTCGATGATTTTTGCGATGCGACAAAAACGGCATGGCGGATCGGCGAGCGAAGGCCGGACTCGCTTAAGCGTAGCTGAGTCAAGCTTCGGCCGGACGGTTCGTTTACGGGATCTTACATACCCCCCTCTTGCTTTTGTAATTTAATTGTGTTAGGTACTGTTACCTGTTGCTGGGTCGAGATTGTTCCGCGTTCAACAGGAGTGCTTGATGCAACCAGAACGAGAGCTTTTGCACAAATGGGAGGCGCGGAATCGCTTTGGGCGCCTCCATCCGCGCTTGGAAATCGGCGCCGAGGGCCTGGTCCTTGGCGCGGGCACTCTGCTCGCGAAGTCAACGAGCGACGCCTATGGGAGGCCGCACCTGGCGGTAGACGAACCGCGCGTCATGGCGCTTCTCGCGACCGCTTATGGGAAGTCGGTCGCGCCCCACGTCGTCGCGAGATTGCGCCGGGCGGCAGAACTTTGGGACGAAGACGAAAAAGCGCTCGCCCATATTCATCTGGCCCATGCGAACCTCCCGCCCTGCGGCGAGGATGAGGCGCTTCGGCTTTTCCTCGCCGAGGAATGTTTTTCCGAGGGCATCACACCCGCCGAGCTGATGAAGGCGCAAGGGTATGTCTCGGCGCTGCTCGCGCTCATAAAATACAATCCAGACCAGCCGCGCGTGCCCGCCGGGAGCGGGCGCGAGAGCGGGGAATGGACCTCGGGCGATGGAGGTGCGGGGGGTTCGGCCGCGCCTGCAACCGCGGGGCTCGCGAGTCTGCCGCCCATGGCGGCGGCGGGAGAAGGGGCCAAAACCCTGGCCGCCGATTTGTTCGAAGGGGCGAGCCCGCGATTTTTGGCCGGGTTGGCCGAGCTCGGCGCGACGATCGGCGGCGCTGGCGCGGTTCTCGGCGCGATCTTTGTTCCCTCGCCCAATCCCGGCTTGACCTCGGAAGGCGCGGTTCCGGGCGATCAGCGCCTTCGCTACATGATCAATCATGACGAAGCAACGCTGCGTCTGACCCAAGACGGTGCAGTCGTCGTGGCGGCGCAGCGCGGGCAAGACGGCATCTTCTACGAAGTCGAGACCG
>JBOHJV010000140.1:0-8399 GCA_050728695.1 Methylocella sp.
TACCGGCTGCGCGAAGCGGCCGATATTGTGGGCGCCGGCGTGTTTTCCCGTTCCGAATATAAACTGTTTTGCCGTTGCGAGGAATTTCTCTGGCGCGTCCGCTGCCATCTGCATTTTTTGACCGGCAGGGCGGAAGAAAGACTGAGCTTTGATCATCAGCGGCGGATCGCCGACCGGCTCGGTTATTCGACGAGAGGCGGCCTTGCGAGTGTTGAGCGGTTCATGAAACATTATTTTTTGATCGCCAAGGACGTCGGCGATTTGACCGCGATCGTTTGCGCCGCGCTCGAAGAAAAGCAAGCCAAACCAAAGGCCAGGCTCGACCGGTTCCGGCCTTGGCGGCGCAAGCGGGCTACCATCGAGACCGGAGATTTCGAAGTTGAAAATGGCCGCGTCACGGTCGCCGGACCAGAGGTCTTCGCCCGCGACCCGGTCAATCTCATCAAGCTGTTCTGGGTCGCCGACCGCAATGGCCTCGCGATCCACCCAGACGCGACGAGACACGTCACCTTGGCACTGAAGCGTATCGACGCAAAGTTGCGTGCCGATCCCGAGGCGAACCGGCTGTTTCTGGACATATTGACGTCGCGCAACGAGCCCGAAATCGTGCTCCGGCTTATGAACGAAGCCGGCGTTCTCGGGCGCTTCGTCCCCGAATTCGGCCGCATCGTCGCGCTTGTGCAGTTCAACATGTATCATCACTACACCGTCGATGAGCATATCTTGCGCGCGGTGGGCAACCTCGCCGAAATGGGTTCGCAAAGGCTTGCGGCGGACCATCCTCTGGCCACCGATATTTTGCTTTCGATCGGCAACAGGAGGGCGCTGATTCTCGCGCTTTTCCTGCACGATATCGCCAAGGGGCGAGTGGAAGATCATTCGGCGGCCGGCGTCGATGTCGCGCGCGCGCTCTGTCCTCGGCTCGGCCTCGCGGAAGCCGAAACCGAAACGGTCGCTTGGCTGGTCGAGAACCATTTGGTCATGTCCGATATCGCGCAGCGGCGCGATCTTGGCGACGCGAAAACGATTGCGACGTTCGCCAGCCGCGTGCAGACCCTTGAACGCCTCAAAATGCTATTAGTCCTCACCATATGCGATATCCGCGCCGTGGGGCCAGGGGTCTGGAACAATTGGAAGGCCGAGCTCCTGCGCACCCTCTATTGGGAGACCGAGGTGGAGCTCTCGGGCGGCCACTCCATGACCGATCGCAAGCAGCGCGTCGCCCGGGCCCGCGCGGAACTGCGCCGCGCGCTGCCGAGGTGGTCGGACCTCGATTTCGAGGCCTATGCCGCGCGTCTCCCCCAAGCCTATTGGCTAAAGGCCACGCTGGAACAGAAGCTTTTGCATGCAAAACTTTTGAATATGACCGAAGTCGAGATACCCGCGCCGATGACCAACATCCTCGTTGATCGGGACCGCAGCGTCACCGAATTGACGGTCATTGCGCCCGACCATGCGAGACTTTTGTCCACTGTCGCCGGCGCGTGCGCGGCAACGGGAGCCAATATTGTCGATGCGCAGGTTTTTACGACGGCCGATGGCCTGGCCCTCGACACCATTTTTGTTTCGCGCGCTTTCAAATATGACGAAGACGAATTGCGCCGGGCGGGCAGCATCGTGCTCGCAATCGAGCGCGCGCTCAGCGGACAAGTCAGGCTGCGGGACATGGTCGCCGCAAGGACGCGGGCCGCCGGAGACGACCGCAAAGTGTTTCGCATCCATCCAGAAGTATCGATCGACAATACGCTTTCCAACCGCTTCACCGTTGTCGAAGTGGCTGGGCTCGATAGGCCTGGCCTGCTTTACGAATTGACGGCTATTATGTCCAGGCTCAGCCTCAACATAGCCTCGGCCCATATCGCGACATTCGGCGAAAAGGCGGCAGACGTGTTTTATGTCACCGATCTTACCGGCGAGAAAATTACTTCCGCGCATAGGCAGGAAGCGATTCGGCGGGCGATTTTAGGAGTTTTCGCTCCGGCGACCGATGCGTCCGTCATGGCGGACAGTGGGCTCCGCCATCGTCCGGAGATCGCAATCTTGCCCGGCTAATCGCGGAAGATCGCGACCGGAACTTGATTTTGGCTGCCAAAAACAGATATCCCGGCGAGGTTTGTCATTGCAAAGAGCGACCATGAACGATTCACGTAAAGCCGACAACGAAGCCGCCGCGATCAACCCGGACGGGTCCGCCGGCGATGCCGGGACGGTGCTCGGCGGCCCTGCCGCGCAAGCTCCGGCTGGAGAACCGGATCCTTTCGTTGTCTTGGAAAATCTTCAGCTCGAAAACGCGGCGCTGAAAGATAAGGTTCTGCGCGCCCTCGCCGAGATGGAAAACCAGCGTCGCCGCACCGAGCGCGAGGTCGCCGACGCCAAAACCTATGGCGTGACCGCGTTTGCCCTCGATATGCTGACGTTCGCCGACAATTTGCGGCGCGCCGTCGAAAGCCTGGCGCCCGACGCCCGCGAGGAGGCGGGGGCAGCGCTGAAAACCTTGATCGAGGGAGTTGAACTCACCGAGCGCGACTTCCTGTCGCGGCTTGGCAAATATGGCGTCAAGAGGCTCGAACCACTTGGGGCCAGGTTCGATCCCAATCTCCATGAGGCGTTGTTCGAGGTGCCTGACGAGACGGCGCCGAATGCAACGGTCGTGCAGGTAGTCGAGGATGGCTACACGATCGGCGATCGCGTGCTTCGCCCCGCCAAGGTCGGCGTCTCCCGCGGCGGTCCAAAACACGCGAACGAAAACGCTCCCACGTAGTTCGTGGAAGCGTTTTTTGCCGTGCGACGCGCGGCCAGCGCAAACCTGCGAGCTAATATTTGAAGGTGATGCCTGTCGACGCGATCCAGGGATCGATCTTGCCAAGGGTTTTGATGTGGATACTTGTGTTTAGGAGATTCCCTTGAAAGTTGGGATTGAGGTAAATCAGCTTTTTCCCGTCTACAAAGACGCCCCAGTGAGGTAAGCCAAAATCCCCCAGCATATAATCGAAGCCGCCTTGGACGACGAAGCAGAAACTATCATCGATGTTGAAATCCGAAAGAATGCCGTCGGAGATATTGGAGAACATCACGACATAGGCCGCGCCGGCGCCAATATAAGGCTGAAAGGCGCCAAAATTAGTGAAGTGGTATTGCACGAGACCCATGAGGGGCCCGAAGCGCGCGCTTCCCACTTGGTCCGTTCCCAAGAGGCCTGCAACATTTAAAACAGTCGCCTTGATATGGATGAGCGGGGGCACGCCGGCGGAGATTGCGAGTGCGATATTGGGCGTGATGAATAAGCCCGCTTCCAAACCCAAGGTATAACTTGGCGGGATAGCCACGTTATTTAATGTTACGCCACCGAGTACGGGTATTGACTTCAATAACCCGCCTCCGGTCGACTGCGCGTCGGGGGGCGAGTAAAAGGCACCCAGGGCGCCGACGTGGACGAAGAAAAGCGGCGGAGCCGGCGGAAGCGGTTCCGGCGTGGGAGTCAAATCCGCGGCGTCGGCACGCGTGATGGCGAGAGCTGCAACGAGAGCAGCGGCCCAGATTCTGATAGCACCGGTCATGAACTTTCCCTCCAGTTTTATGTTCTACGGTTCACGCGATATTGACCTTTTGTCAAACGATCAGTGCTTGCCAAGACGCTTTCGATGCGCACTATGACTTTTTTGCCACGCTCCAAGGCCCCAGGAAGCTCGCATGAGGGGCAATTGCAATTCGGTTTGGAGCACTTTGGAGCACAAGGGGCTCCGCCGGATTGCGACAACATGGCCTCTACCCATTTCGTTGAGGATTCGCGATATGCCGTGATAAGGCATGGGAAACGCGATCCAGGCCAACCAGGGAAACGCCAAAACGAACATGGAGCATTCAGATGAGGCGCGCGATTGACCGGAACCGACGGGCCCTACTGTTTTATCTCATTGTGTTCCTTGGGTTTGGCCTCGGGACCTCGGGAGCCGCGGCGCATTCGCGTCTCGTCAAATCCGATCCTTCCGCGCGCGCGGTCCTTGATAAGGCGCCGAATGAATTGAAGCTATGGTTCAACGAGGGGGTCGAACCAGCGTTCGCGAAGGTATGGATCGTCCCGGCAAAGGGAGCGCAGATCGCCTTGACCAGCCATGGCGATAGTTCCAATCCGCGGCTTCTGATCGTCGCGTTTCCGGACAATCTGCCAGCGGGGCCGGTCGTCATCGGCTATCATATGTTGTCCGTCGATGGCCACACGGTCGATGACCAGCTTACCTTCACGCTCAAGGCTCCATAAGTTTAGGGCGAGCGACCATGATCGATCCCTTTGCGATTGTAAGAGCCATTGCAACCTTGGCGACGGCTATCGTCCTCGGTTCCAGCGTTTTGATCTGGTATACGCGCAATGCCATGGCGCCTGCGGGGGGATCCGTTTGGCGCCGCCGCGTCGTCTTATTGGTATTAGCGGCTGCCTTTGCCGGGGCTGTCGCGACAGGGCTCGGCGCGGTGGGCGCCGCCGCCGCGGCCGCCAACATCAGCGCCTTTTCCATCGATGGTTCGGTGATAGCGACCTTCCTCACCAAGACCGGGGTCGGCCGGATCGCGATTGTTGAAATCGTTTGCGCAGTGGCGGTTTGCATCCCCGCCGTTATTGCCTGGGTCACGCTAAAGAAGTCTGCGATATCGGACTTGAGTTTATTGTCCGCCGCGGTCATCGCGGGCATTGGCCTCGCCACCTTCCCCTTCAACAGCCATCCGGTTACGCTTGATCAGGAGGTTGCAGGCCTCGCATCCTCCATTGCGCACCGGCTTGCGTTGGCTGCCTGGCTTGGCGGGTTGCCCGCGCTTATTCTATTGATTGGAGCAGGAGAGGTCCCGGACGACACGCGGCGAGTGGCGGCAGTTGTCCTGCGCCGCTTTTCGCGTGTCGCGATAGTCGCGATGAGCGTCATCCTGGTGAGCGGGACGCTGCTGACCTGGTTTCTGGTCCGCAATTTTCCCTCTTTGATTGGAACGGACTACGGACACCTGCTTGTGCTCAAGCTCGTATTGTTGGGCGGTGTCCTAGCCATTGCACGCAGTCTGCAGGCGCAGCTCCTGCCTATGCTTGAGCTAAAGCCCAGCGATTCAGTCCTTCGAAGCTATGGCAATCGCGTCAAGCTTGAGACGGTAATTGCGATCCTGATCGTCATCGTAGCCTCGATCATGGCGGGTTTGGCTCCCCCGGAGCACGAGAATATTGTCTGGTTGCTGCCGTTCCGCTTTTCATTGGCCGCGACCTGGAAGGTTCCTTGGGTTCCGACGCGGTTCGTCGGCGGCGCCGTGTTAATCTTGGCGGGCCTTGCGGTGCTCGTCTTCCGCTTGGCGCCATCCCTCAAGCCCGTCTGGTTTCGGGTGGGGAGCAACGTCAGCCTTGCCGCTGGCATTGTGACGATGCTGGCCGGCAGCGCCATCGCCTTCCCAGCGATATCGGTGCAGGCCTATCGGGACACCTACCTCACGACGGAAATTCCCTATGCCGCGCCGTCGCTTGCGGCCGGTCTTAGGCATTATGAACAAAATTGCACCCCTTGCCATGGGTCGAGCGGCCATGGGGATGGGCCGCTTGCATCGAGTATGCCCATAAAACCCGCGGATCTCTCTGCTCCGCATACGGCCTTGCACACCGCGGGCGACCTCTATTGGTGGGTCACCCATGGCTTTGAAGGATCCCCAATGCCCGGTTTTAGCGACGTCCTCACCGATGACGATCGCTGGGACATCATCAATTTTCTCGGTGCTTTTGCCGTCGGCTACCAGGCCCGCGTCATCGAACCAAAGATCAACCCTGGCCAGTACTGGCTGGGGCCGCCGGATTTCCAGGTCACCGAAGACTCCGGCAATACCAATCTCTTGAGCGACTATCAGCGCAAGTCCGCGCTGCTTGTCGTGCTTTTTTCCTGCGTGGAAGCAAACGTCGCGCAAGAAACAGCGCGCCTGGAACAGCTGTTGGCCGCCCACGACAAGCTTGCGGCGCTCGGTGCGAAGATCATTTTGGTTGCTCCCGGCAAGATTTGCGATCCGCTGCGCAACCGCGCCACTGGCAAGTTCCTTATCGCCGATCACGACACGGCGGACGTGGCCGCGACATATGGCTTGTTCACGCGCACCTTTCTTAACCGGAAAATGGACGTGGTAAGAGTTCCGGCAACGCATGCCGAGTTCTTGATTGACCGCTCCGGTTACATCCGCTCGCGTTGGCTGCCCGAGGAGGACAATAGTTGGAGCGATCTTGGGTTCGTCGAAACCCAGCTCCAAATGTTGGCGCGCGAGCCGCCAGCCCCGCCCCCGCCAGATGTTCATTCGCAGCACTGAGCGCGGTCCGCCGCGGCATCGAGCCGGCGCTCGCGCGCGCCATGACACGGCGTTTACAGCATCGCGGGCAGCACCCTGTCGGGCGGATGGTGGCCGTCCATGAAGGTCTTGATATTGACGATGACCTTCTCGCCCATGGCGATGCGGCCCTCGGCCGTCGCCGATCCCATATGCGGCAAAAGGGTGACCTTACCGGCGTTGGCTAGTCTGACAAGTTTCTGCGAGACTGCCGGCCCATGCTCGAAAACGTCGAGCCCGGCGCCAGCCACCTCCCCCGCCTCGAGCATACGTGTCAGCGCGGTCTCGTCGATGATTTCGCCCCGCGCGGTGTTGACGAGGATGGCATGCGGGCGCAGATATTTTAGCCGCCGCGCTGACAGCAAATGATAGGTCGCCGGCGTATGCGGACAATTGACCGAAACGATGTCCATGCGGGCGAGCATCTGATCGAGCGATTCCCAGTAGGTCGCTTCGAGCGCTTCCTCGACCGGGGCGGCGACGGGCCTCCGGTTATGATAGTGAATCTGCAAGCCGAAAGCCTTGGCCCGATTTGCGAGAGCCTGGCCGATGCGGCCCATGCCCACAATTCCGAGCCGTTTGCCGCTGATCCGGCGTCCAAGCATCCAGGTCGGCGCCCAGCCGGCCCATTCGCCGGCGGGAATTACCCTTGCGCCTTCGACGAGCCGCCGCGCGACCGCGAGGATCAGCGCCATGGTCATGTCGGCGGTGTCCTCGGTGAGGACGCCTGGTGTATTGGTGACGGTCATCCCTCGTCCCAAGGCGGCGGTCACGTCGATATTGTCTACGCCATTGCCGAAATTGGCGATGAGCTTCATCTGTTGCCCGGCGACTCCGATCAGCTCGGCATCGATTCTGTCGGTAACGGTGGGAACGATCACCTCGGCGGCACGCATGGCCTCGTCGAGAGCGCTGCGCGGCATCGGCTTGTCGTCGATGTTCAGCCGCGCATCGAATAGTTCGCACATGCGGGTTTCGACGGCGTCCGGCAATTTGCGGGTCACGACCACGAGCGGTTTTTTCCGGCCCATTCTTTTCCTTGTCCTATCGGCTCGCCGGACGCGATTTTAAAAGCAATCGCCGATCGCGCGAATAGGCCCGCTTTTCTTTTGGCTCGATCGCGCCTGGCCAAGCCCGGCTGACCGCCTTCACCGGGCGTTAACGATGCCCGGCACACAACCGGCACACAAGATGAGCGTCGTCCTTGCGTTCATTGCCTCCCCTCGCGGTTTCTGTAGCAGATGAGCGGTCAAAGACAAGAACGCCGGCAGAGGTCTCCATTACCGGCGGGGGGAAACGTGCTGCGCACCCTATTTGATTTCGATTGACTTCCTAAAGGAGGGCGCAATTCGATAACGCAGCGTCAGAGCCCGGGTCATGGTCCGCGACATGAGCCAACTTTTTTGCGGCGCCGCGACCAACGAGCCCACGCACCGATGATTGGAACCTTGGTAGCCAGGATGAGCCAAATCGCGTCGCTTTGGAATAGAGTCTTCCGTTGCACCCTTTTTGCCATGGCCGTGGGCGTTTGTGCCTTGGCCGCGGGAGGAATCGCGCGAGCAGACCAGATCGGCTCCGTCAGCGGCTTGCCGGTTCCCCGTTATGTGAGCCTGAAGTCCGATCGGGTGAACCTACGCGAAGGCCCCTCCAAGGACCATCGGACCGTATGGGTCTTTCAACGCGCCGGACTCCCCGTCGAGATCACCGCCGAATTCGAAATTTGGCGCAAGGTCCGCGATTCCGAAGGCACGGAGGGCTGGGTGCTCCATTCCCTTCTTTCGGGAAGGCGCACGGCCTTGGTTGCGCCCTGGAAAAAGGGAATAGATTCGATCCTCTACAGCAAGGCGAGCCCGCGATCGGCGCCGGTCGCGAAGTTGCAGCCGAATGTGATCGCAACTGTGCGCGGCTGCGACGGCACCTGGTGTCGTGTCTCGGGCGACGGCTTCGATGGCTTTATGGAACAATCGAATCTGTGGGGCGTCTATCCGAATGAAAAAATCGAATGACTGGGCGCCCGCTGGAGAGTGCGGGCCCCGCTCCGCTTGGGTCACCCCGGTGGAAGCCAC
>JBOHJV010000141.1:0-8360 GCA_050728695.1 Methylocella sp.
CAGATGTGGCGCGATCAGTGCCCATTGGGTATCGTTCAACCAGAAATTGTCCGCCATGATTCGGGCCCTCCTGGGCAGTTTGAATCACAGCTTGGCAATCAATTCAATTGGGTACAGAACCTAGGCCTGTCGCCTCCCCCTTAGCTGCATCGTAAAGAAGATTGGCAAGGTTTTCGGCAAAACCAAAGCGATCGAGTTTGTCTCCACCACGGCCTGCACTCGGCGCGTCGCGCTGGGTCAATTGTGCCTCCTAAAACCAGCATTCCTTAGATGACCACGGACGACGTGTTCAAATTGGCCCACTTTGGCCGTTTTCGCAAGGCCGAGCGCAAGCTGCAAAGCATGTAGTGTCGGTCTATTCAGAGCAGTGCATCCTAACCTTCAAAGGCCGCGTCACCGCGCCCACGCGGCGCGGCGGCCCGCGTCAATCTGTCGTTGATCGCCTCGCCCAAAACTTCGTGAGGGATCGGCGCGACCGCGATGCAGGCCGGTTCTCGCGCGTCCAGCTCGCGCAAAAAACTAAAAAGATTTGCCGCCGCCTGCGCGAGGTTCCGGCCGGGCGAAAGATCCAGTATATTTTTGCCCTCGCCAAAAATCCCACCGAAATCGAGGCCCGCCTCGCCCGCTTCGAGTTCCGTCGCTTTGAGCCGAAGTTTTGCCCGCGGCGCGTAATGCGAGGCGAGCATTCCCGGCGAATGAAGCACACTGGGCTCCGTGGGTTCGGCAAGCGCGCGGCCAAGCACGGCTTCGATATCCGTCCGCGCGATCCCGCCTGGCCGCAACAAACGCGGCGACAACTCAAGACACGAGATGATCGTCGACTCGAGGCCAATCGGGCAGCGCCCGCCATCGAGAATGAGGTCGATTTCGCCGCCGTCAAAATCCCGCGCCACGTGAGCGGCGGTGACCGGACTTACCCGGCCGGAGCAATTGGCGGAAGGCGCGGCCAGTGGCCGCCCCGCCGCCGCAACGACCGCGGCCGCGACCGGATGGGCCGGCACCCGCAAGGCGATGGTTGGCTGGCCCGCGCGGGCGGCGGCGCAGACCGTTGCGCCGGGCGCGAGCGGGACCACGAGAGTTAGCGGCCCGGGCCAGAATGCCTCGGCAAGCCGCAAGGCATCCGGGGGAAAAACACCTTGCTCAAGCGCAACATCAAGGCTCGCGACATGCGCGATGAGAGGATTGAATGATGGCCTTGCCTTCGCCGCATAGATCCGGGCGACGGCGGCGTGCGATGTCGCGTCGGCGGCCAGGCCGTAAACGGTCTCGGTCGGAAAGGCGACGAGACCGCCGCCACGCAAGATGCGCGCCGCTTCGGCAATGATCGCCGCGTCCGCGTCAACTATTATTTGCCCGGGGGTTGGAATTGTCTCAACTTTCATCTGCCAGTCATCAGCCGTAGCTCATCCTTGGCAACACAAGGAGCGCCATCGCTTTCTAATTCAATCTCGGACCCGATGCATCAGGCACCGGGTGGTGGACGAGGCATGGCAAGCACTGCGTCCGTCCCACGCTTGATTCAAAGAAGGATGAAAACGATAGCCGCATTGAGCGGCCTGCTCGCCATCGCGAGGCGGGTTGTGCTACCCCAGAAATGCTCAGCTGCCCGACAAGCCGCCGAGTTGCGCGAGGACGAAATCTCCCGCCGATCGATGGATTTCAAGCCTGGAACAGACAGCTTTAGACCGTGCCTGCTCACCCTTCGGCGAGGACGCGCGAATGGAGCGGCAACAGCAGATGCCGAAGCGCGAGCACGCGGCGCTGAATTAGACGCCTTCGCGGCATCGACGCATTCCCACTAACGCATGATTGTTATAGATTGACGCATAGTTACCCTTGCGATTAGCCCGAATTCGAAGGGAGGTGGCTAGAATGACGGATGATGAGCGCGCCATTCGCGAGCTGGTCCAAACTTGGCTCGCCGCGAGCCAAGATGGGGACCTTCAAACGGTGCTCAGCTTGATGACGGACGACGTGATCTTCATGGTTCCCGGCCAGAAGCCGTTCGGGAAGGAAGCGTTTGCCGCTGGCTTCAAAGGGTTGAACGATGTCCGTTTCGAGACATCGAGCGAAATTAAAGAAATGAAGGTCCTCGACAATTGGGCCTATCTTAGGAACTACCTCCAGGTGACGATGACGCCGCGCGACGGCGGCGCGTCTGTCAGGCGATCGGGCTATACGCTCACGATCCTGCGCAAGGAGTCTGGCGGTCGCTGGCTGCTCGCGCGTGACGCCAATCTTCTGGCCCCGCGGGCGTGATGGAGGCTGTCGAGGCATCGATGAGTTACCACGCGCCCATTGCCGACATTCTTATCGCCATGATGCATGAGGCGGGGCTGGATCTCGGACTTAAAGACGGAATTTACGCCGACCTAGGCGATGGTCTTGCCGAGGCGACCCTGCGCGAGGCGGGTAAATTCGCCGAAAATGTCCTCGCGCCCTTGAACCGCGTTGGCGACAAGAAGGGCGCGAAGTTCGAAGCAGGCGGGGTCGTGTCCGCGCCAGGCTTTGCCGAGGCCTACCAGCAATGGACCGCGGGGGGATGGAACGGGATCACCGGTCCGCCCGATTACGGCGGCACGGGTCTGCCGGTGATACTCAATACCGCCTGCATCGAAATCTGGAGCGCGGCGAACATGGCGTTCGGCCTCTGCCCTCTGCTGACGCTTGCCGCGATCGAGGCTATGCAATCGCATGCGACCGGCGCGTTGAAGGCGGTCTATCTCGCAAAGCTAGTGTCGGGCGAATGGACCGGCACCATGAATTTGACCGAGCCGCAGGCGGGCTCCGACCTCGGCGCGCTCAAGACCAGGGCCGAGCGCCAGCAAGATGGAACCTACAAACTCTTCGGCTCCAAGATATTTATCACCTATGGCGAGCACGACATGGCCGATAATATCGTTCATTTCGTGCTCGCGCGCTTGCCCGACGCGCCAAAGGGAACGCGCGGCATCTCGCTCTTCCTCGTGCCGAAATTTCTCGCCGATGCCAATGGCGCGCTAGGCGCCCGCAACGATGTCCATTGCATCTCGTTGGAGCACAAGCTCGGAATCCATGGCTCACCCACCTGCACGATGGTCTATGGCGATCATGGCGGCGCGACGGGCTTCCTTATAGGCGAGGAGAACAAGGGACTTGCCTGCATGTTCACGATGATGAACAGCGCCAGGCTGAATGTCGGCGTGCAGGGCGTGGCGATCGCGGAGCGGGCGTTTCAGCAAGCGCTTGGCTACGCAAAGGAAAGACGCCAGGGTCATGTGCGGGAGGATACGGGCGAGGCGATGAGCCCCATCGTGCAACATCCAGGCGTTGTCCGCATGCTCATGACGATGAAGGCGATGACCGCCGCCGCGCGGGCGATCTGTTTCATGACGGCGGATTCGATCGATCGTTCGCGCCGGGAAAAAGACAGTTCCGCGCGTGAGTTGGCAGGTCAGCGGGCGTCCTTGTTGACGCCGGTCGCCAAGGCCTTTTCCACCGACATCGGCAACGAAGTTGCCTCGCTTGGGATCCAGGTTCATGGCGGCATGGGCTATATCGAAGAGACTGGAGCCGCGCAATTTTTCCGCGACGCGAGAATTGCCGCCATCTACGAAGGCACCAATGGCATTCAGGAGATCGATTTGGTGCAGCGCAAGCTCGTTCTGTCGGGGGGCGCCACGGTTGCCCGCGAAATCGCCGATATGCGCGCGGCGGTCGGGGCACTGCGACAGAGCAATGCCGAAAACTTCGGCGAAATGGAGGCATGCTTGACGCAAGCCGTGGACGCGCTCGAGCGCGCCACCGCCTTCATGCTGGACGCCTCGGAAACACGCGCGGGCGATGCGCTCGCGGGCGCGACGCCCTATTTGCGGCTTTTCGCCTTTGCGCGGGGAGGTACGGCACTAGCGAGAGGCGCGCTTGCGGCGGATCGGCTCTTGGCTGCGGGCAACTGCGATTCCGCTTTGCCGGCGCGGATTGCGACCGCGCGTTTCTTTGCCGAAAATATCGCGGTCGGCGCGGGCGGCCTCGAACGCGATGTGACTCGCGGCGCCGGCTCGGTGCATGCGAGCGCGGCCGTACTTGGCCAATAAAGATTTTGATGCGGCGAGACACTTAATGCAAACGCCAAACGTCAGGATCGAGCGCGAAGGCGCGGTTCTTTGCGTGACCTTCGACCGGCCGGACAAAAAGAACGCGCTCAACGGCGCGATGTATTTGGCGGCGACGCAGGCGCTGCGCGAGGCCGACAGCGATCCGTCCATCGGCGCCGTGGTGTTTGCCGGGTCTGGCGGGGTGTTCACGGCGGGCAACGATATCGCGGATTTTCTCGACGCGGGTGCCGAGCCTGGGGAATTTCCGGCTTTCACTTTCATCAAGACGCTTGCCGCTTCCGAAAGGCCAATCGTCGCGGCAATCGATAGCGTGGCGATCGGCATCGGCGCGACGATGCTGCTGCATTGCGATCTCGTCTATGTCGCGCCGGACGCGACTTTTCGCCTGCCCTTCGTCGATCTGGGCGTTGTGCCGGAGGCGGCGTCCTCGTTGCTTCTGCCGCGCCGGATCGGCATGGCGAAGGCGGCCGAGTTTATGCTGCTCGGGGAACCCTTCGGCGCCGGGGAGGCGGTGCGGCTCGGGCTTGCCAATGCCATCGTTCCAGCGGGCGAGCTGCGCGGTTTTGCGATTGAGCGGGCGGCGCGGCTCGGCGCAAAACCCCGTGCGGCGCTTGCCGCCACGCGTCGCCTCTTGCGCGGCGATGCGAAGGAAATTCAGGCCCGAATCGAGGAAGAAGCACGGCTATTTTCCGCCGCGCTGCAGTCGGAGGAAGCCCGCGCGGCCTTCGCCGCGTTCCTCGGCAAGGGGCGCTAGACGAAGAGCCCATTTGCTAGAATCCAAGCCCTCATGCTGAGGTGGCGCCGAAGGCGCCGTCTCGAAGCACGCCACGGAAGCCTTGTGGCGCATCCTTCGAGACGCCCACTTCGTGGGCTCCTCAGGTTGAGGGCAAGGCTTCTGAAACAAGCGCTCAGCGATTCGCAGCGATGTTGCGGGCCATCTCTATGGCCCAAATCTCGCCGCAACGCAGCTCCGATGTATGCTTGGGAAGACTCGATGTGGTCACTGGGAAAGCCGGCGCCGCAGAGTAGGAGGCGAGGCGCTTCTCGCGCCAAGCAATTCCAATCGCCCAAGCATTTCCCGCGTACAGCGTCAAGGCGCTTGACATGCAGGTAAATACCTGCATATTATTGCCTCAGATGGCAGTCGTGATGAAGGATGCGGACAAAGTCTTTAAGGCGTTGGCAGACCCAAGCCGCCGCAAGGTTCTTGACCTACTGTGCGCGAACAATGGGCGCACGCTCGGGGCGCTTTGCGAACATCTCGAAATGAAACGGCAGTCGGCGTCTCAGCATCTCGACATTCTCGTGGATGCCAATCTGGTTACCACGATCTGGAGGGGGCGAGAAAAGCTTCACTTCATCAACCCGGTTCCGATCCAAGAGGTCTACGAACGGTGGGTCAAGAAATTTGAACGACAGCGCCTGAATCTTCTGCACGACCTCAAAACGCAACTCGAAGGAGAGAGCCATGAGTGACACTAAGTTCGTTTATGTCACCTTCATCCGGACGACGCCCGAGAAATTATGGGCGGCGCTGACACGCCCGGAATTCACGAAGCAATACTGGTTCGGAATGCATCAAGAGACCGATTGGAAAGCTGGCTCTTCATGGCGGCTGATGTTTTCCGATGGCCGGGTCGGCGACACCGGCGAGATTGTCAAGATCGATCCGCCCAGGCTTCTCGTAATCAAATGGCGGAACGAATTCAGGCCGGAGTTAAAATCCGAAGGATATTCGCGTTGCACGATCGAGCTCGAGCCTATGGCCGACGCCGTGAAGCTGACTATCACCCATGTGATGGATCGCACGGAGTCGAAATTTATCGAGGCTGTCTCCGGCGGTTGGCCCCGCATTCTCTCCAATCTCAAATCGCTCCTTGAAACGGGGGAGCTTGTCTTGAAAACGACAGAGGCGTGCGGATAAAGCGGCCGGCCGCGAGATGGAAAGCGAGCAGTGACCGGTGACCAGAAATCGCGCGTCAAATTGGCTATTGACAAATACCAACTAGTCGGTATTATACCGATTAGAGGGTATGGAAATGACGAAAGTCCAGGCCCAACATTTGTCGAAAACCAAAATCCTGGACGCGGCCATGCAGGTGATCCGTGCCAAAGGCTACTCGGCAATGACCATCGAAGACGTCTGCCTGGCGGCCGGGCTGACCAAGGGCAGCTTCTTCCACCACTTCAAGAGCAAGGAAGAGCTTGCGCTATCCGCCGCCAGGCATTTCGCGGCGATGGCGGACGCCCTGTTTGCGCGGGCCCCTTATCACGCTTTGCGGGATCCCCTTGACCGGCTACTAGGTTACGTCGATTTCCGGATGGCGATTTTACAGGGCGGCCTGCCTGAATTCACCTGCCTGCTGGGCACGATGGTTCAAGAGACCTTCGAGTCCCATCCGGCCATTCGCGAAGCCTGCGACACCTATATCAGCGCGCATGCCGCCGAGGTCGCCAACGATATCGCCGCGGCCAAGTCGCTCTATGCGCCAAATGCGACTTGGAACGCCGAGGGCCTGGGGCTTTACACCCAGGCCGTGATCCAGGGTGCCTTCATCCTGGCCAAGGCGAAAGGCGGTCCGGAAGTCGCCGCAGAATGCCTTGGGCACCTGCGGCGATATCTGGAAATGCTGTTCAATCACCCCAAACCGAAAGAGGAAACACTATGACCTACGTCGATGGATTTGTGGCGGCGGTTCCGACTGCCAATCGCCAAGTCTACAAGAAACATGCCGAAGCGGCTGCCGTCGTTTTCAAGGAACACGGCGCAATAAAAGTGGTCGAGTGCTGGGGCGACGATGTGCCCGACGGCACGACCACGTCTTTTCCGATGGCGGTCAAACGCAAGGATGACGAGACGGTCGTCTTCTCGTGGATCACCTGGCCTTCCCGTAAGGTGCGCGACGAGGGCATGAAAAAGGCCATGGCGGACCCGCGCCTGCAGCCGGACAGGAACCCAATGCCTTTTGATGGCAAACGCCTCATCTATGGCGGTTTCGAAGTTATTCTTGAGGCGTGAGCGCCGCCGCGAACAACGAGCGACAGAGCAAAGATGGAGTAGACCCCATGTCCGCAACTCAAGGAAAATTTGTTTGGTACGACCTGATGACCAGCGATATCAAGGCCGCTGAGTCTTTCTATCGGAGCGTGATCGGTTGGGGCGCGAAGGATTCCGGGATGACCGATCGCGCCTATACGCTTCTCTCCGTCGGGCCGGCGATGGTCGGCGGGCTGATACCGATCCCCGAAGCGGCGCGCGCGCAGGGCGCCCGGCCGGTCTGGACTGGCTATATTGGGGTCGACGATGTCGACGCCTACGCGGCGCGCGTCAAGTCGGCCGGCGGCGCGGTCCACCGCGCGCCCGAGGATATTCCAGGGGTCGGCCGCTTCGCCGGCGTCGCCGATCCGCATGGCGCAACTTTCAATCTCTTTAAAGGGAACCGCGATGAGGAGCCCGCGCCGGCCGCGCCGGGGACGCCCGGCCATATCGGATGGCATGAATTGCATGCGGACGACGGGGCAAGCGCCTTTGCCTTCTATTCGGGTCTTTTTGGCTGGACCAAGGCCGAAGCCATGGATATGGGCGCGATGGGGGTTTATCAGCTCTTTGCGACGGGCGGCGCGCCGGTCGGGGGCATGATGACTAAGATGCCGCAAACGCCGGCGCCTTTCTGGCTTTATTATTTCAATGTCGATGCCGTCGAGGCCGCGATGGCGCGCGTGAAGGACGCCGGCGGCCAAGTCATCCACGGCCCCACGGAGGTTCCCGGCCCCATGTGGATCGCGCATTGCCTCGACCCGCAGGGCGCCATCTTCGCGATGGTCGGGCCCAAAGGGTGATTGGCGGCGCGGGCGGCTATGGTATGGCTCGCGTAACCCCACCAGCCGGGGCAGTTTCCCGGCGGTTTGGATCGTACCGCAATGTTTCACGTGAAACATTTTGGTACGGTTCAGGCTGGAAACCTTACAAGGCCTAAGACAGCGGCCCCTTCTTCAATTTGTAAGATCGATTGGTTTTTTGGTGCAATTGCAAGAAGAGGGTCAGCGGGGCCTCGATGGCCCAGCCTGTTTGCCGGGAGGAATCCCCGATGTAAGGTTCGCAGAGATCGATGTGCAGGACGAGCAGCCTTATAAAGGCACCCAGCTGGACGCTTCTATCAACGAGCTCTGTAGGATGACTGATTGGCTTTGCTCGGTTCCCGTGCGAGATTTTGTCTGAGGTGACGCGCCGGCGCCCCGATGGGAGCGATTGTCGATCATGCCGCC
>JBOHJV010000142.1:0-8267 GCA_050728695.1 Methylocella sp.
CGTCCGGAGAGATATTGAATCCTATGAATCACTTGTGATTCAAGGGAAGTGGCCTGATTCGAAAAAGGGGTCACCCATGTGGACGGCGAAGAATCGCGGGCGATACGGCCGCGGCAAGTTGCGATATCGGGGCGGTCTGACCGACTCCAAATGGGAGCTGGTCAAACCGCACATTCCACCGGGCAAGCGCGGCGGCGGCAAGCGGACCGTGGCGATGCGCGAGGGGGTGAACCGCCTCATGTACGTTCTGTCGACCGGCTGTCAGTGGCGGGCGATCCCGAAGGACCTGCCGCCGAAGAGCACGATCTCCGACTATTTCGACCTTTGGACCTACGACGGCACATTGGTCGTATTGCCCAAACGCTGGCTCGTCGAACGCACCTTCGCCTGCTCATCGTTCGCCACTCCATCATCAAACTTTGTTTGCGGGAGCCTCTGGCTCACTTCGCTCAATTGCTGCCGCGGGCTCGCCAAGGATTGGGTGAACCTCAATCGAAAAGCCCTCGCGTTCCTGCGCCTCGCTTCAATCTTCCGCATGCTCCGAAGACTTTGTAATCCCGCATAAAGTCGAATGAAAGACCCTGAGGCCGCGAGAAAGGCCGTTCAACTTGCCATTGAATATGATTTCTCCTCGACAATTACAGAGTTGAAGAGCAAATTGATCTTTCTCTTTAGAGTGGCCCTCCGATCGTTGGTCTTGTAGACTTGCCTTGCCAGCGAGACGAAGGCGGCGCCGAAGTCTTCCCTTGCTTCATGTCCCCGCAGGGCGTTCTCGATGTTCCAGAGCACGCCATTCATGGACTTGAGTTCGGCCTGAAGTTCGGCTAGCCGCGCGCCGCCGAGGCCGCATTCGCTCTTGAGCGTTCGCAACAAGGTGAGTTCACGCCGGATATTTTCGAGCTTCGCTGCTTCCCCGATGTGAGTTTCCTTGATCTCCAAGATTGTGATCTTGTCGATGAGCTCGCCAACCGCCGCGGGGATTGTGATTGCCGTCATTGCGCGCGGCGCGCCCGTAAATTGGCGAGCTTTTCCCGTTACATCTGCCGCAATGCTCGCTGCCATCCGCATAAAAACGGACTCCCAGTCTCCTTTTTCGGCTTGGCGAAAGAGCCGCATGCCGGGATACCAGGGGCTATCCTCGCGATGCATCAGCCAGCGCCAATCCGGCACACGCTGGAGGGCGAGAAAAACCGGCTTTCCCAAGGCCCCGGCAAGATGCGCGAGCGCGGTGTCCGAAGTCACGACGAGGTCGAGGCTGTCCATCGCCGCCGCGCAATCCACGAGGGAGTCAGGTCCGACATCGAAATCGCTTCCCAGGCTCTCAATCGTGAACCGCCCGCCCGCCAGCGTTTCCACCTCGATGGCGGCTTGATCCTTCATGAGGCTGATCAGCCTCACGTCTTCTATTGCCGCGAGCGGCGCGAAACATGGAAGCGGAAATGACCTCTGAAGGTTGATCAATTTGTTGCCTTGCCAGCCAATGCCGATTCGGAAGCCTCTGGCGCCGATTCGCCCGGCCCATTTCGCGACGAGGCCCAGTTCTGGACGAAGATACGGAATTTGCGCCGGAACGGTCTCCAAACTGGTTTGGAAACCGCGAGGAAGGCTCATGAGTGCGCTCTGAAACGCAAAGCTTTCATTTGAATCGAGAGCTTCGACGAGGCGAACCTGCTTCGGCAAGGTGCGTAGAAGCCGATGCATGTTCTTGCGGCACAGCAAGGTAACATCGGCGCCGGCGTCAACGAGACAGAGAAGAAAACGCGAAAATTGGATCAGATCGCCGAGACCCTGCTCATCCCATACGACGATTGCTTGCCCAGCCAATTTTTGGCCCTCCCATATCGGCACATCCGAGACGAGGGTTTTGGATGGCGTATTCGAACGGTCAAAGCGGCTTTCGAAATCCTCGAAGCCGGCTTTCATGCTGCCCTTGAGGAGGAGCGCGCCGGCCCGATTGATCCGCGCATCCGGATAGCAAGGCTTATGGTTCAACGCCTCGTCGAAATAGACTAGAGCCTCGTCGATCTGGCCCGCCTCCTTCATGGCCACGCCAAGACCGGATAACGCTTCGGGATAGTCTGGTTTTATGCGCAGGGCTTCCTTATAGCAGGCCACGGCTTCCGGATGACGATCGAGTTCCTGCAAAACATTGCCGCGATTAAGCCAATTGTCCGGCGCGCCGGGATTAAGGCGGACGGCCTCATCTAGACTGGCCAGAGCCTCGCCAAGTCGCCCGAGCTTGTGGAGCGCGGCACCGCGAATGCCAAGACTCTGCGGATGCTCCGGGACGCGCCGCAGAACCTCGTCGCAGGATAAAATTGCCTCCTCGGCGCGGCCCAGTTGAAGCAAAACATTGGCGCGATTGGTCAAGGCTGGCAAAAACCCGGGCCGGATTTTCAAGGTATATGCGCAGGCGGCAAGCGCGTGTTCGAGCTGACCGAGCTCGTGCAAGATGTTGCCGCGATTGCAGGAGGCTTCATAATAGGAAGGATCGAGCGCGAGCGCGGCATCGTAAGCGGCCAGCGCTTCCTCAGGCCTGCCAAGCCCCTGCAGGGCTATCCCTTTGTTGTAGAGCGCCTGCGGGCATCCGTCGCGGTAACGCGACGCCAGGTCATAGGAGATGAGCGCCTCCTTGAGACGGCCGAGCTTTTGCAGAACATTGCCTCGATTGAGCTCCGTTTCTGCATCGGGCGGACCGCGCCGGGCGGCCTCTTCGTAAGCGGCGAGCGCATCTTCGTGGCGTCCGAGTTTTTGCAAGACGGAACCCTTGTTGAAGAGATTCGAGCTGTCGCCGGGCCTTATCGTCTCGATGGCGTCGAAGCTGACGAGGGCTTCGTCAAGCCGCCCAAATCGTTCAAGCAGGGCGCCGCGATTTGTCAGTGCCCCCCAATGGGTAGGGCTCCATTGCAACGCAGCCTCGTAAGCGGCGAGCGCATCGGCCATGCGCCCGAGGCTCTGCAAGACGACGCCGACGCTAAACAAGGCCTCCGCGTCATGCGGCCGGAGTTTAAGGATTGCTTCGAACGATTCCAGAGCGTCATGTGGTTGACTAAGTCGCTGCAGAACGATGCTGCGGGCGGAGAGCGCTTCGGGAAAGCCAGGTTGCAATGCAAGCGCGCGATCGAACCATGTGAGGGCATGGCGCAAATCGCCGGCATTGAAATGGATCAGGCCGAAGATATAGCATCCGGCATTACTCCGCGCGGCAAGTTCCGCATATTGCTTGATTTGCGCAATCGCCTCTTGCCGCGCGCCAGCATTAAGCAAGGCAAAGGCCTCCGTGATCGCGGCTCGGAGAAGCGCCGCGCTGTGAAACTCTTCGCGCGAATCGAGGCTATCCAATTGTTCAAGCTGGGGGATGCTCATTTGCCCGAGCTCATCGGGATGCGGGACATCGAGCCCAAACCGCATGGTCTTCATGGGTTATCCGGTACCGGCGGGAGAGATCGAAAGGTGTCAAGGCGAGCGGCGCGACGAACACGATGACGCGCCCATGGAACATTGGACCAGATTTGAGCGAAGAAATCTTTTGCGGGCCTGACGCGCGGCGGTCGCTGCCATCAAAATCCACGCCGATCCGGCGCCGCCATCGACGGCTTCGCGCAAGCTCGTTCGATGACACCTGACACAGACCAACCTGCCGAAGAGATCAGCCGCGCGATCGCGGCGCGTAAGCCGGCGATCCTAGGCGCCGGCGGGTTACCTGCTCGCCGCGGATGGCCTCGTTGGCGCCGCGAGCCGCCGTGGTCAGGCTTCGGCGCTTTCCCTTCCCTTGATCCAACGTCGCCGCGGGAGCCCGGATAATCTGCGCCGCGCCGGGGCCATCGCGGATGTTCGACGGCCTCGCTCGTGACGGCGATCTCATGCGTCTCTACGCGGCCATGGCATTTCTCGGCTCCTTGCGTTCGCAAGATCGGGCGGCGCGCCGCGGGGGAAAGATCGGTGGCCGGCGATCTGTTGTTTTCAAGCTCGGGCTGATTGCCTTTCGCCGCGCAGACGTAATGGTGACATTTCGTAGCCATGCCGCGCGATCCGAATGGTGGCCGCAGCCGGTTCTCGTTTGGGACAGTCGAATTGTGCAGCCTGTCGCTCAAATACAACAGTAATCTTATTGACTAAGTTAGTCTACCATATTACTCGTCTTATGAGGCGCCGCCCGCAAGCGTCGCTTGAACGGAGCGGGCCCGAAGGGCCCTTGGCGAGGGGAATTGAAATGCGTTTCATCAAGCGGCGGCTTCTTCTGGCTTCGGCCGCGAGTTTCGCAACGGTAGCTGGTGTGCCGGGCGCCCACGCCGCCGATCTTCCGGCGCGCCAGGCGGCGCCGATTGAATATGTCCGAATTTGCGACGCTTATGGCGCCGGCTTTTTCTTTATCCCAGGAACCGGTAGCTGCCTGAAAATCGGCGGGTTGGCGATGGCCGAGCTGCGCGGCTTCGACCCTTCTTACAGCATCTCGGGCACCAACTTTTACGCAAATGGCGCGCCGCATCTTGATACTGGTTTTGTACCCTCCGCGAGCCAATATTCCAATGCCCGCTCGCGCGACGCCTTCAGCTTCGCGGCCTTGGGCCGTGCCGAACTCGACGCCAGGACGCAATCGCCGTGGGGCGCTTTGCGCTCGTTCGTCCGCGTGGACGCTTACTATGGATCAGGCCAGCAAGCCGCGACGGGCAGCCTCGGATCCCTCACCAATACGTTCAATACGACGGCCGGAACGAGCGCGCCGCGCGAGACGACGATTCTCAACAAGGCGTTCCTCCAGTTCGCCGGATTGACCGCCGGCTACGCGGAATCGATGTTCGATTTCTATGCCAATGCGTACAACTTCAGTAACTTGCGCGGGTCCGCCGCGACCGCCGCGTTGCTCGCCTACACGGTGACATTCGGCGATGGTTTTTCGGCGACACTGTCCGCCGAGGATCAGGCATCGAGGCGCACCGCGATCGGCAGCACGATCGCGAGCACGAAGGTGGCGCCGATTACTATTGGGGGCATTTCATCGACTTCCTTCCAGGCCCAGCCAGCGGGGTCGCGTGTGCCGGAAATCGTCGGCAATCTCCGTCTCGATCAGCCCTGGGGGGCCGTGCAATTGTCGGCGGCCGCCCATCTGGTAGGCGCCAGCCTTTTCGCGAGCAGCGCTCTTGCCACGCCCCCTACCACCTACGCCTTCCCGGCCTTGACCAGCAATTCCTACGGCTTCGCGGTTCAAGGCGGCCTTCAATTGAACACCGATTCCATTTCGCCCGGCGACAAGTTCTGGCTGCAGGTCGCCTACGAAAAAGGCGCTTACGGCTATATCGCGGGCGATAATCTTGGATTCAATTATGGCGCGGTCAATCAAAATCGATTTATGGGTGACGGGTTTACTTCAATTAGCTATTCCGGCAGCGGCTGGAACCCGCAGATCGATTCCGACTGCATTTTCACCGGCAGCGGCGCTTGCGAGCAGCAATGGGGGTTCGATATTACCGGCGCCTACAAGCATTATTGGCTCCCGATTCTGAGTTCGGCCATCTATGGCTCCTACCTTGAATTGCACTATCCGGCCGACGCGCTAGCAGGCTTTGGGGGCGCGGTGGGCGTTTCGAACCTCAAGGAAACCCGGGTCGGCAGCAATCTCGTCTGGACCCCACTCAAGGGCTTCGATATCGGAGCCGAGTTCATGTATGCGCTCCTCAATCAGACGCGGCCGGTTGGTCTTGCCCCGGATTCGGTGCTCACCGCGACCGGGCTGCCGGCCTTTAAGCCAGCGACCAGCCAATATTCGACCCGCCTACGAATCCAGCGCGCGTTCTGAACCGTCCGGACCAAAGCGCGGACGCATGAGACGCCTGGGAATGTCCTCTGGTGAAGCTTAGGTTTTGCGCAAGCTTTTGAGATTGGCTCTTTAAGAGCATCATCGCAATTATGGAAACCTTGCGGCGGTCGGCCGGAGGGTTGCGGTCGCGGATTTTGGCATCTTTCGGTTGAGCGGCAAGCTGGGATGGTGGCTTTGGGCTGCGGTGCACAATTTCTTTCTACTCGGCTTTCGCAATCGGATCGCGAACACCCTCTCGAGGCTGATCGCCGGACCGATGGCGCCGCGGAGTTCGATCGGACGTGAGTGAGGGAGCGTGCGAATAGACGATAGGGAAGGCTATGTGTCGGGCTTTAAGCCGTTCACCAGCGCAATAGGCGCGATCCGGCCAAGGCGCCAATCGCGGCGGTGAAGCCAATCGCCAGACTATACCAGGCCGCCACGAAAAGCGGCGAATCGTTCGAGCAATGCGTGGCATAACATGCCGCGCCGATTGCTCCGGCGAAGAGGCCGGCCGCCGCTCCGGCAAGGGTGGGATTCTCCGGCGCCCCTTGGCGCAAGGCCAGCAAGGCGGCAACGAGCGGGGCCGCAGCAAGAAAGGGGATGCTCTTCACGCAGAAAATCGCATTGGTGCCCACAAGTCTTTGGCCCCATTCCGCTGCCGGAACAGCGAAGAGTTCGGCCAGGTTGGCGACCGCCAGCAAGGCCGGCACGATCGCCAGCATTAGGGCGGCGCGGCGAACACCCGCGCCAGGCCTCGCAATCCGCGCGAGCAGCGCGCCAGCAAGGGCAACCAGTAAGGCGGTGAGGCAAAGCTTGAACAGAAGCTGGGGCTTGCCGAGCAAGCTCAGAAGATGCGGCCGGAGCCCGAACACCGCAAAATGGAGGGCCAACGCAATCGCGATACCCGGTATCAAGGCAAGCGCCAACACCCGGCCCGGCGTCATTCGGTGGACCTCGCTGTCGGCGGCAAGCGCGCGGATGAGATCGCCGGTTTTCACGCCCCATCCCCACGGAATTTCGCGGCGAGCGTGGCTAATCCGCGATGGAGCGCCACCCGGACCGCTCCCTTGGTCATCGAAAGACGCGCCGCCGCCTCGCTAATCGAGGCGCCATCGACCGCGATTGCCCGCACGACATTGCGCTGTACCGTGGGCAGACCCGGAAGATGGCGATCGACATCGCCAACGATCAGGCTAGGTTCGCTCTCGCCGTTGGTCAAGATTTCGGCAAAGCCGTCGAGAGGAACATCGATTCGGCGACCGCGCCGGCGCAGCGCGTCGATCATTTTATGGCGCGCGATGGCCCGCAGCCACGGGCTAAAGGGCGCATCCTCATCCCAGCTTTGCCGCTTGAGATGAATGGCAAGCAGCGCTTCCTGCACAACGTCCTCGGCGTCGGTATCGGCCATTCCGGCACCGGCAAGGCCCCGGCGCGCGACCGCGCGAAGCAACGGCGTCAATTGCAGTAGCAGGCGCCGGTAGGAGGCGGTGTCCCCCGCGTTGCCCGCGCGCATCAGTAAGGACCATTGTTTTTCTAGTTCGTCACCGCGCACAAGGGGCCCCTGTTTTTCATTCGGATGATGCGGCCGGGGCGTTACCTGCCTCCTCTGGCCTCGCTATCACGTTTTTGTCATTGAAACCATTAGCGGCCTGACGTAACGCCTGTGCTCGTTGCCGCGTAGAGTTAAGCGTAGAAACGCCGTGCCGTTTCTCGGCTGAAAGCTCGGTCACGGTCAAGATTCGGTAACGGTCAGAGTTCGGTTGCGTCGGCGGGGCTCCGGCCGCCCTTAAGCCAAAGCCCATTTGCCGGGCAGAAGCGCCCGCCGATCCCCCCCGGCGGGCGCTTTCTTTAGTCTTTGAGCCGAAAGCGCCGTTAGAGCTATCACGTTTTAGTCATCGAGACCATGCGCGGTCTGGCGTAACACCCGCTCTCGTTCCTGCGTAGAAAAGGATGTAGAAACGGTGCGTCGTTGCTACGAGCGGGGAGGGAGGCAATCTGAATTTCCCGCTTCTATAACCGGCTTTCGTTTAGAAGAGGAACCAATCATGACCCCCAAAATCGAGGTCACGGCCGCTACTCTCGCCGCCGCGCTAGCGCTTCTTGCTTCGGCCGCTTCGGCGGGTCCTGTCGCGCCGCAGCCAAACATGCAGAAATGCTTTGGCGTCGCGTTGAAAGGGCATAATGATTGCGCGGCTGGCGCCGGCACCTCCTGCGCTGGCACATCGAAGGTGGATTACCAAGGCAATAGCTGGAAATATGTTCCCAAAGGCACTTGCGAGTCCATCGTCACCCCGAAAGGCCACGGTAGTTTGAGCAGCTCGTGACCGCCAAGTCATCGAATGAGGCGCCCATTCCGCGCGTCACCTCGAACATGGAGTCGCTATCACGTTTTGGCCAACCTAAATAAGCGGAACCGATTCCGTCATGCTGGCCCTCGATGCGGCGATGAAGAAGGTATAGAACTAAC
>JBOHJV010000143.1:0-8051 GCA_050728695.1 Methylocella sp.
ATGTTCATAAAGCCTACGCCGCAAACTCGCTCCCCGCCCATTGACAGCGCGCCACGAACCGGCAATCTCGCGGATCATCTCGCACGGCGCAATTTTCCGGCCGCCGAAGAAGGCTTAGGGTAAAGCCCAACTCTTGATGTGGAAATCGAGCCGCAACAATGCTTCGCCCTTCTTGCCAGAAGGGCTGCGCATTTACGCGGTCGGCGATGTCCACGGCAGAGCGGATTTGCTCAAACAGTTGTTTTCTCGGGTAGACGAGGATCTTAAGGAACATCCCATAGGCGAAGCACTTCACATCTTCCTTGGCGATTATATCGACCGTGGCCAGAACTCCGCTGCCGTTTTGGATTTGTTGATCGAACGCGCCCGAACCCATCGCATGTGGTGCCTCAAGGGCAATCATGAACACTTTCTTGCGGAATTTCTTGAAAACCCCGGTATTCTCAAGTATTGGGCGCTATATGGCGGCTTGCCGACGCTCGCCTCTTACGGCCTGAGGCCGGCAATAAATGCGGATCGCAAAGAACAGGCGGAACTCTCCGCAAGCCTTTGTAACGCCATGCCCAAAAGCCACAGTCAGTTTCTCGCCGGGCTAAAGCTATGTTTCACTTGCGGGGATTTTTTCTTTGTGCATGCGGGAGTGCGGCCAGGCACGCCCCTGTCGCACCAACGCGAGGAAGATATGCTTTGGATAAGAGACGATTTTTTGTTGCATGAGGAGCCATTCGAAAAAATTATCGTCCATGGCCACACCCCGGTCAGGGAACCAGAGGTACGCAACAACCGCATCAACATCGATACCGGCGCTTACGCGACCGGCCGGTTGACATGTTTGAGGCTGGAACGCGATAAGATTGCATTCGTTTAGAAAAGTATCCGTTTGGGCGGACCGGATCATGTCCTAAACTGTCTCCTTCCGGACGATTTTTCGTTTTCCCGCTCGTAAATCATGCTCCGGCCGCATGGGAGAGAATCGTTGCCATCGGACCCGCCCCACCCCCTGCTCCAGGCACTTCTTGCAGGGCTAGATGTCACGGTCTTGTCGCCGCCCTTAAAGCTACGCTTGGCGCTCTTCGTCTTTGGCGTCGTTCTCGGGTTATTCGGGTTTTGGATGCTGCTTCCCGAGCTGCTGAGGCCAAAGGCTATCGGCCTTGCGTTCGATCGCGCCGGCGCTGAAGCGGCCGCGGCGCATCGGACCGGCGCGGTTCTTGCGGCGGAAATTGCCGCGGTTAGAGGAGATCTTTGGGCCGAAGCGGCGTTCACCGGCGCGCGCTACATGTGGATTGATCGCCTAGCGATCCGCGACTGGACCAGTTCCGGTCAGCTCGCACGGACCAGAGCCGAAGCGGAGTCGGCCTTGAGCCTTGCTCCGATCAATGGCGCGGCGTGGCTTTTTTTGGCCAAACTTCCGGCAGCCTCGCTCGAAGGCGAAAGCCGGGTTTTGACTCTTCTCGAAATGTCCTATTTTACCGCGCCGAGTTCCTTCGACCTCGCTCCCTCGCGCCTCGAACGCGCGGCTACCTCAAGCGCGTTTGCCGACAAGGATTTGCAGGCGTTCATCAAGAGCGATATTCGCGGGATTCTGGAGCGCGGGCCAGATTATCGACAAGCAATCATGGCCGCCTACCACAACGCCTGGCCGCAGAACCAGCCTATTTTCGAATCTCTCGTGGCCGATGCCGATCCGGCCACGGCCCAATTGCTTCGCTCCGGCCAGCCAAAGTGAGAGGCGCCCTGCCCGTTCCCAAGCGCTTCCCGGAGACCTTATATTAAATTCGCTCGTCGGTCACGTCCCGCCGGGTTCGACGCTTAGGCTCTCGCCGCAAGCTAAGTCGCGAGGGCCGGTTCGACGCACAAGGGCCAAGCGAAAACGTTCCCTCCCGCCAATTCCGCAAGAGGCAAGGCCACGCAATGAAGAAGATCAGGGTTGAAAATCCCGTTGTCGAACTCGATGGCGACGAAATGACACGGATTATTTGGCATTATATACACGACAAGCTCATTCATCCTTACCTCGACATCGACCTTGAATATTTCGATCTCTCTATTGAAAACCGCGACGCGACGAACGATCGGATCACGGTGGAAGCCGCCAATGCCATCAAAAAACACGGCGCTGGCGTCAAATGCGCCACCATTACGCCGGACGAATCCCGGATGGAAGAGTTCAAGCTAAGGCAAATGTGGAAGTCACCGAACGGTACGATCCGCAATATTTTAGGGGGGGTGATCTTCCGCGAGCCTATTATTTGCCAAAATGTCCCGCGTCTCGTGCCCGGCTGGACGCGGCCGATTGTCATCGGCCGCCACGCTTTCGGCGACCAATATAGCGCGACCGATTTCAAGGTTCCCGGCAAAGGCCGCCTCGTCCTCAGGTTCGAGGGCAATGACGGCACGGTCATCGAGCGAAAAGTGTACGACTATCAAGGCCCAGGCGTTTCCCTGGCGATGTATAACCTCGACGAGTCGATCCGCGATTTTGCCCGCGCTTCGATGAATTACGGGCTCATGCGCAAATATCCGGTCTATCTCTCGACGAAGAATACGATTTTGAAATCCTATGACGGGCGCTTCAAGGATTTGTTCGAGGAGGTTTACGAAATCGAATTCAAAGACGCGTTCGGCGAGGCTGGACTTACCTACGAGCATCGCCTTATCGACGACATGGTCGCCTCTTCGCTCAAATGGTCCGGCGGCTATGTCTGGGCATGCAAGAACTATGACGGCGATGTCCAGTCCGACATCGTCGCGCAGGGATTCGGATCGCTCGGACTCATGACTTCGGTGCTGATGACTCCCGATGGCAAAACGGTCGAAGCCGAGGCCGCGCATGGCACGGTGACGAGGCATTACCGCGAACATCAACAAGGCAAGGAAACTTCGACCAATTCGATCGCCTCGATTTTCGCCTGGACACGAGCGTTGGCGCACCGCGCCAAGCTCGACGGAAATGCCGAGCTCGCCAATTTCGCGGCGACTCTCGAATCGACATGCGTCGCCACGGTGGAGGCCGGCTACATGACCAAGGACCTTGCCCTCCTTGTCGGCGCCGACCAGCGTTGGCTCTCGACGACAGGTTTCCTTGACAAAATAAGCGAAAATTTGCGCGCCCGGATGAGCGAAGGATAGAAAAAACCGCGCCCGGGGCGCCGGCGGCGATCGCGATGGTTTACTCTTGTTTTAAGGACAAGCGCCGGGTGTTTCCCCGCGCGGTGTAGCTTAACGGGGAATATGGGGCCGAGAAATAGGGCGGCGGCACGAACGTAACTAACTTGCGACAAGTACTTGCCTTGCGCGACAAGGCGATGATCGGAGCAGTGGTTCTTTGAATGAAATGACCTTGTTCCGCCATATTCGGGGATTTAAGGTGGTGAGCGCCCCTTAAAATCGAGGTTGGTCCGGCCGTGAACACGGCATGCTGAGCTTGCTTATTACCAGATTGCGCTTTTGCAGTGTGATAACCGTAGTGCTTTTCTACGGCGCTTGCGCAGTCTTGCCTTCGGTCGCATTGGCGTTCCCGCGTGGCAGTACGTCGTCCCATTGCCTAACCGGCGATCATCACGGCGTTAGGAACGTTTGGTTCCAAGACGGCATCGACATTCATGGCGGTATCCATTCGCTTGGGGACAGCGCGATACACAAACATACCGGTAACTCCAAAGAGGGCGGAGACAGTAAACCAAAGTGTCATGCTGGCGCATGCTGCGGGTTTTTTTGTTTCGCCGCCGTAACCAGCGACCCCGCCGCAGCCTTCGCGCAGCTTGACCATGCGTCTCCAGCGTTCGGAACGCTCGATGACAGTCTTAACGGCTGCGGGCCCAACCGTATTGGCCGGCCCCCAAAATCCTTCTTGTTGCTTTGAAAGCCGGCGCCGCGGCTCATTGTTAGCCGCCCGCGCCAGAGATCAATCGACGCGACGAAGGTCTTTTCATGTCTTGGCAATCGCAGGCTCACGCCGCCTCCTTCGAGAGGCTGCGAATGACATCCGTTCTCCTCGGGCTCGGTAAACTCGCGCGCATCCTGGCGCTTGCCGGAGCCGCTCAAGGTTGTGCGGCTACTCCGATTTCTCCGGTCATTGGCCCCGATCCATCGGATGCGCCTGCGCCCGCGCCTGTAGTGAGCTACCGCTCGACAATTGGCCCTTTCGCCAACCAGCGACCGGTCGAATTTGGTCCATGGAAGGAGCCAGTCCCTCACAAACCTGGATCGGAGCATCAATAATGAGGCTCCCGGATAGGTTTTTCGCAGCTCTGATAGGCCATTCGGATGAACTCTTGCGAACAGTTCACCTCGGTATGACGATGGCCATAGCCGGAGCGCTTTCCGGCTGCGCCGGTTTTTCACCCGACGGCGGCATGAATGTTGCCGCCAGCATTGCCGCCCAGGAGCTCGACAAAAATACCGTCGCAATCCGCACGCCGGAGGATGCAACATCGGCGCGGAACCGTGTCGAACAACTGCTGAAACGGCCCTTGACCGCCGATGCAGCCGTGCAGATCGCGCTCCTCAATAATCGCGGCCTCCAGGCGGCCTACAACGAGCTCGGCATTGCCGAGGCGGCGATGGTGCAGGCGAGCCTTCCGCCGAACCCGAGCTTTTCGTTTTCGCGGATCGAGGGTTCCCAATCCGTGATCGAGGCAACGATCGCCGCCGATATCCTCGCGCTTGCGACATTGCCGGCGCGGGCGGAAATTGCCGCCGATCAATTCCGGGCGGCGCAACTTGCGGCCGCCGAGGAGACACTCCGCGTGGCGGCCGACACACGCCGGAACTATTACAGGGCCGTCGCCGCGCGCGAGCTGGCCGGCTTTCTGACGCAAGCCAATTCGGCGGCGGAGACAGCGGCAAAGCTTGCCAAACGGCTCGGTGAGACTGGCGCGATGAACAAGCTCGACCAGGCGCGCGATCAAGTATTCTACGCCGATCTTACCACCCAGCTTGCGAGCGCGCGCCAGCTTGCGGCTAGTGAACGCGAACGGCTGATCGAGTCGCTGGGCCTTTGGGGCGGCGATCTCGATTTCTCGCTTGCGAACGCCTTGCCGGCGCTGCCAGCGCGTCCGCGGGCCTTGCCAGAGGTAGAGCAGGACGCGGTCAGCCGCCGCGTCGATCTTGAGATCGCGCGCATCGAACTCGAAGCGCTCGCCAAGTCGTATGGGCTGACCAACGCGACCCGGTTCGTCAACCTTTTCCAGCTGTCTGGCATCTACAACCACACACGGGAAAGCGTCGGCGCCGGGATTGATGTATTTCGGGCTTTCGGGCCCAGCGCCACCGTTGAGATCCCGATTTTCGATTTCGGCGAAGTTCGCGTCCGCCAAGCCGGGCAGATCTATGTGCAGGTGGTGAATCGCTTGGCTGAAAAAGCGGTTAATGTCCGCTCGGAAGCGCGCGATGCGTATCGCGTCTATCGCTCGACCTATGACATCGCGCGCCATTACCAGCGGGAGATTTTGCCCCTTCGCAAGATCATCTCCGATGAAACCCTCCTGCGCTACAATGCCATGCTGATCGATGTCTTCACGGTCCTCGCCGAAGCCCGGCAGCGGATCCTTGCGACGATAGCGGCGATCGAAGCCAAGCGGGATTTCTGGATCGCCAACACCGACCTGCAGGTTGCGATCGTCGGCGGAGGCGGGGCGCGTCCGATGGACGAAAAGTCTAAGACCAGGACCATCGCCGGGGCCGGAGGTGACGGCCAATGACAAACAGCAGCGGAGACCGGCCATGATGTCTCGAAGAGGTTTTTTAGGAACGGCGGCGGGGCTCGCAAGCGTGAGCGCCGTGAGTGGCCGGGTGCAGGCGGCGAGCATTCCAGAGGCGCCGTCCACGACCACCACGACAATGCAGCCGCCGTTGGTCGCGTCGAGCGGCCCCGATTACCAGCCGGTCGTGACACTGAACGGCTGGACTTTGCCATGGCGGATGAATGGCGGCTGGAAGGAATTTCATTTGGTCGCCGAACCGGTCGTCCGCGAGTTCGCCCCCGGCATGAAAGTGAATCTTTGGGGCTATAATGGACAGTCGCCGGGTCCGACGATCGAGGCGGTGGAAGGAGACAAGGTCCGCATCTTCGTCACCAACAAGCTGCCGGAGCACACCACGATTCATTGGCATGGAATGTTGCTGCCCAACGGCATGGACGGCTTCGGTGGCGTCACGCAGCCGCACATCCCGGCTGGCAAGACTTTCGTCTATGAGTTCGAGCTCAAGGGAAGCGGCAGCTTCATGTACCACCCGCACTCCGACGAGATGGTGCAGATGGCGATGGGCCTGATGGGAATGTTCGTCGTGCACCCGAGCGACCCTAAGCTCTACCGGGTCGATCGCGATTTCATCTTCATCATGAACGCCTATGACATAGATCCGGGAACCTATCTGCCCAAGGTCTCGGAGATGACGAATTTCAACATGTGGACGTGGAACAGCCGGGTTTTTCCCGGCATCGATCCGCTGCCGGTACGGCTCGGCGACCGCGTGCGCGTGCGCATGGGCAATTTGAGCATGACCAATCATCCGATCCATCTCCATGGTCACCACTTCTCGGTCACATGCACCGATGGCGGCTGGGTGCCGGAATCCGCGCGCTGGCCAGAGTCCACGATCGATGTTCCGGTCGGCGCGATCCGCGCATTCGAGGTCATTGCCGACAATCCCGGCGATTGGCCGTTCCATTGCCACAAGTCGCACCACGCTATGAATGCGATGGGCCATGATGTGAGAAATTTCATCGGCGCCACGCAGAAGCGCGATCTTGTCAGCGCCGTCCGCAAGCTGGCGCCAGGGTATAGGCCGATGGGCTCGTCCGGCATGGCCGGCATGGGTGAGATGGGAATGCCGGCGCCCGCCAACACCCTGCCGATGATGACCGGTTCCGGCCAGTTTGGCCCGATCGAGATGGGCGGCATGTTCACCGTCATCAAGATCCGCGAGGGCCTCGCCGTGAATAATTACAAAGATCCCGGCCCGTACAATAACCCGGAAGGCACCGTCGCCTACGAAGTCAACGCGCCTCAGAGCGAGGCACCACGGCAAAATATTCAGAAGGAGACGAATGAACCGACCGGGATGAAGGGAATGAAAGGGATGAAGGGAATGTAGCTAATTACATTTAGGCCACATCGATACAAATGAAGTTCGCGCGACAATCGAAGGAGTCGTGAGATGAAGAATTGGCGTCAAACCGGGATCACACTCGTTAGTGCGGTGTTTCTCTCCGTGTCCGCTTGGGCGAGCGCGGATCCAGCCAGCCACAGCCACGATAAGACTTTTTCGGCCGGCGAGCCGGGTGGCCCGAAAAAACCGACCAGGACCGTTCAAATTATTATGGGCGAAGGCGACGGCAAGATAATGTTCGTGCCAAACAAGGTTGAGGTCAAGAAAGGCGAGCGAATCAAATTCGTCCTGCACAACAGGGGTGAGCTCGACCACGAATTCGTGCTTGCGACCACTCAGAGAATTTAGAGCACAGGGAAATGATGAAGAAGAACCCCCAAATGGGACACGTCGACCCCAATGCTAGGCGAGTCGCGCCGAAGCAAACAAGCGAGATCATCTGGAAGTTCACCAAGCCAGGCGAGTTCGAGTTCGCATGTCTGATCCCAAGTCATCGCGATGCCGGCATGTTCGGCCTTGTGGACATGAAGTAACCGGATGCTCCTGGAAAAAAGAGCGTAAATGAATATCCACGAGTACCAGGCCAAAGCCATCCTCAAGGAATTCGGCGTCCCGGTTTTGCGCGGGATCGCTCTGCTGCGCGCCGCCGATGCCGGAGCCGCGGCAGCGAAGCTGGGCGGCCCGGTTTGGGTCGTAAAGTCCCAAATCCACGCCGGCGGGCGCGGCAAAGGCACGTTCAAGGAGAAGGAGGCCGGCGGCAAAGGGGGGGTAAGACTCGCCAAATCGGTGGCCGAGGTCGAGGCCTTTGTCCGCGAAATGCTTGGCCGAACCCTCGTGACGGCACAGACCGGCCCCGCCGGCAAGCAGGTCAACCGGATTTATCTCGAGGAAGGCGCCAATATCGGCAAGGAGTTCTATCTTTCCCTCCTCATCCATCG
>JBOHJV010000144.1:0-8037 GCA_050728695.1 Methylocella sp.
CAATCCGCTTCCACTGCCCGTCGCTCAGCCAAAACAAATTCCTGCTCACAATTTCAAATCCTTCCCGCCAAAGAATCACTATCTTATTGTAAGCGCAAAAGGATTAATGAGTTCTAACCCTAGTATTGATCTAGGCTAAAGACGGAATCCGTCTTTACATTGGAAGTACTCTAATTCTAGAACATAAAACTTGATTTCTTTAAATCTACATCTAGGAAAGGACGATCGAGCCAAATCAATCTAGTCGAGGCTTTGAACCCGACCCGATTGATCGGAGGCCGCCTTGAATTACCTTCCACCGATCCGCTTTGGGCAGTTGCGTTGGGTCGCGAGTGTGATGCTGCCTCTCTTTTTTCCCGCGGTCGCTTCGGCGCAATACGCAACACCCGGCCAAACACCCGATTCGTTCAGGGAACTCGAATCCAAATATATTTTCGGCTTCACGCTCGGCTCGGACATAGGCGAGGTAGGCGAGCGCGAGCTCGAGATCGAGACCAACGTCGCGTTCCAGAAACGAACCGGTTCATATGCCGCGCTCGACCAGGAGGTCGAACTCGAATATAATCCAATCTATAGTTTCCAGATCGAGGTGGCCGCGCATGGCGTCTCCACTTGGATCAGCGGCGTCGATGGATTGGATGACCGCCACGGCGCCAATTTTGGCGGCTTGTCGTCGGTGTTCAGATACCTCGTGATTGGGCGTGGCCCAGGAGCGCCAGTCGGTCTCCAAATTGCGGTCGAGCCCGAATGGTCACGTGTCAATGACGCCGGGAAACTGACCACGGCTTTTGGGGCCGAAACCTCGATCATCGCCGACATAGAACTTGTTCCAAATCGTCTCTTCGCGGCGCTCAATGCGACCTACACCCCGGAGATCGCAAGGGAATTCGGGACTCCGGATTGGCAGGGCGCGTCCACGCTTGGGCTGAAAACGGCATTGACGTATCGGATCACGCAAAGTGTGGCGCTTGGCGGCGAGCTTGAATATTACCGTGCTTACGACGGGGCCGGGTTCAATCGTTTCGCCGGAGATGCGCTCTTTGCCGGCCCAACATGCTTCATTCAGTTCGCGAACAAGCTCTTCCTTTCGGCCGCCTACTCGACCCAGATTGCCGGTCATGCGGCGGGCGACGCAAATCTCCTCGATCTGACCGATTTCACCCGGAACGAGGCCCGATTGAGGGTCGTCTGGGAATTTTGACGTTTAGCTGGGGAGAGTTTCGATGGATATGCGACGCACCATGGTTTGGTTTGCGACCGCAGCGACGCTTCTGAAATGTCTAAGCCAAGCGCCGGCTGACGCTCAAGACGCCGTCGCGGCGCGCACTTCCATCAAGGACCATCGTTTCGCGCCCGCCGAAATTAGAGTGCCCGCCAACACGCCGATCACGCTCGTCATTCGCAACCTCGATCCAACTCCGGAAGAATTTGAAAGCAAGACGCTTCGGGTCGAGAAAATCGTGGCTGGCAAGTCCGAGATCACGATCCGCCTCCGGCCGCTCGCACCCGGACGTTATCGCTTCTATGGCGATTTTAACGAGGCGACCGCCGAGGGCGCGATCGTCGCGGAATAGGCGACGGCGCTGCGCTTGCATTTCGGACGAAGGAGAGCGCCGTCGGCCGCGCGTGCGGCGAGATCCGCATTGCGATGTTCGCGCACCGTCCAGACAGTAAAGATAATAGCACAAGATGCGACGGCTACTGCGGCGACGGTGACGATGCGTTGCATCACGGAAGTCATTGGGTGCGGTTGCATCGTGGTCTTTCCAAAAAGCGACAGTTTTTGGCCTGGAGGTTCTCAGCTTACCTTTCACCTTGCGGCAAGCATTATCGGCGGGACGGGTCCGCACTTGTCAACACTCTCTTTGCGTCTGCCTCCGGCGGCGGCCCGCTGGGTCGTCATTGCGAGGAGCGTAGCGACGAAGCAATCCAGGGGGCGGGAGGCTGCGTCTGGATTGCTTCCCGCTACGCCTTCGGCTCGTGGTCGCAATGACGGTTTGCCCGTTTCCCCTGGATTGCTTCCTGCTTCGGCTACAGCTCGCGGGCGCAATGACGGAGGGGCGCCGCCGCAACGACTGCGAAGGCGGCTCACGCCAAATCTTCATAAAGATCCCGCCACGAGGGATTGTTTGCTTCAATCAGCGTCAGCTTTTTCTTGCGCGAGCCGGACTTGATTTGTTTCTCGCGCGCGATGGCGTCCTGCATGGAATCGTGGAATTCACACCACACTAGCAACTTGCAGCCGTAGCGCGTCGTGAAGCCAGGAACCAGCGCCTCACGGTGCTCCCACGCCCGCCGCGACAGATTCGACGTGACCCCGGTATAGATGGTGCCGTTGCGCCCGTTCGCCATGATGTAGACGGAAGGGTTTTTCATGGCCTTGTGCCTCAACGCGCGAACAATGGGAAATGAGCGATGACCGAGGACAAGAGCTGGATTGCTTCGTCGCTGCGCTCCTCGCAATGACGGCCCGCGCCCGGGAAGTACACTTGCGACAGGCTTTTTGTCTTGCAATCGACCGCCGATTTTCATCCCTTCTCGCGCAAAAGCCGCCCCTTCTCGCGGTTCCAGTCGCGCGCCTTTTCGGTTTCGCGCTTGTCATGCAATTGCTTGCCGCGAGCGAGCGCGATCTCGATTTTCGCCCGGCCCTTCTCGTTAAAATAAATTTTTAGCGGCACGATCGTCATGCCCTGGCGTTCGGTCCCCTGCGCGAGCTTCGCGATCTCGCGCGATTTCAAAAGCAATTTTCGCGGGCGTTTCGGTTCGTGGTTGAATCGATTGGCCTGCAAATATTCGGGGATGTTCGCGTTGACGAGAAAAACCTCGCCCGCGCGATCGACGCTTGCATAGCTTTCCGCGATGGTGGCCTTCCCGGCGCGCAGCGACTTCACCTCGGTGCCGGTCAGCATCAGCCCGGCCTCGAAAATCTCGCCGATTTGATATTCGTAGCGCGCCCGCCGGTTGTCCGCGGCGATTTTTCGCGGGCGCTCTGGCTTGGATGTCATTTAAACATCCCGAGGCAAGTCCGGTTTGTCACGCATGAATGAGCCCGGCATGGCTCATCGCCGCCTTGACCGCGACTTGCGCCACCTCGGACGCCGGCAGCATCGGGAGCCGTATTTCGCCGGAAATTTTGCCAAGCACGCTAAGCGCATACTTGGGCCCAGCGGGACTCGGTTCGACGAACAAAGCCGCGTGCAGCGGGGCCAAACGGTCATGCAGTTTTAAGGCCGCCGAAAAATCGCCGGCAAGGCAAGCCTCCTGCATCTGCGCGCATAAATTTGGCGCGACGTTTGATGTTACTGAAATACAACCATGGCCGCCATGCGCCATAACGCCAAGCGCCGTCATATCCTCGCCCGAAAGCTGGATGAAATCTTGGCCCAGCGCCTGGCGCTGCAGCGCGGTGCGGGCGACATTACCGGTCGCGTCCTTGACGCCCGCGATGTTTTTCAGCTGATAGAGCCGTTGCATGGTGTCGATCGACATATCGACGACCGAACGCGGCGGAATATTGTAGATGATGATTGGAATGCCGACCACATCGTTGACCGCCTTGAAATGGCGATAAAGACCCTCTTGCGACGGTTTGTTGTAATAGGGTGTGACGATCAAAAGTCCATCGGCGCCGGCGCCTTCCGCGAACCGCGCAAGGTCGATGGCTTCCCTCGTATTGTTCGAGCCAGCGCCAGCGATAACCGGAACCCTTCCCCCGGACTCGCTCACGCAGGCCGCGATGACCTTGCGATGCTCGTCGTGCGACAGCGTGGGACTTTCCCCCGTCGTTCCAGCCGGCACGAGACCATACGTGCCGTTGACGATCTGCCAATCGACGAGGGCGCGGAAACGATCCTCGTCGAAGCGCCCATCTTGAAATGGCGTGACAAGCGCGGTGATCGATCCCTTAAAGGCCGTCTGTCTCCCAAATGCCACAGTTTTGCCTTTCCGAAATTCCGCCCAAGTGACGCCGTAATTCGCGGGCTCTGTTCAAGCAACAAGCGCGCCAGCGAAAACAAACGCAAAGCTTGGACGCAAGATGAGACATAGACTCTGAATCAGCTCCCGAAAAGGCCTCTTTTGTCGAGACCGGACCGCGAATTTTGCCGAGGCCTGAGCTTTCCGGCGGTCAAGGCGGCTTTGTACCGGAGATGCGTCGTTTGCCACTTATTAAGAGGGAATGGTTCAGGTTTGTCCGTTTCCGGGCCACTTTGTAGGATTGGATGAACCATGCTCGCAAGGCAATTTCGTTTCGGGCGCATCCCGGGACTCGGCGCGGTAGCGATTTGCGCCCTCGCCGCGGGATGGACTGCGGGACAACGCTCGTTGTTCCTGGCGAGTCACCGCGAGAAGCCGTCGTCTTTTTCCCCCCCTCTCGCCCCAGAGCGCGATTCCAAGGGACCTGTGTCCGCCGAGCCTACCGCCAAGGCGGCGCCGCAAGCCTCCGTACTCCCGCCAGCCATCGCGTCGCAACCAGAACGCGACCTGACCGGCCTTGCCGAGGCGATCACGTTTTATAAGGCCGGCGACCTTGCGGGTGGCGACAGAGCGGCGGCGACCGCAAAAGACAAAATTGTCATGACTGCCCTTGAATGGATCGCGCTGCGGAGCTTTCCGCGTGAAACCGGCTTCGAGCGGTTGCAGGCCTTCATGCGGGCGCATCCCTCCTGGCCCGCGCTCGACTGGCTGAAGAAGAAGAGCGAGGAAGCCCTCTTCGGCGATCGCAAAAGTGGCGCGCTCATCAAGACTTTTTTCAGCGGCGTGGATCCCGAGACCGCGGCGGGCAAGCTCGCTCTTGCGCGCGTTTTGACCGACGACGGCAAGACGAGCGAGGCCGCCGCCCTGGTGCGGGCGGTATGGCGCGAAACCGACCTCAACCCCTTGCTCGAAGCGAAGGTGAAAACGGATTTCAACGCCTATTTGGACAGAGCCGACTATAAGTTTCGTGCCGATCGTTTGCTCTACAAGGAGCAGTTCGCTGGGGCTTTTCGCGCCGCCGCCTTGGCCGGGCCCGATGTGCTGGCGCTCGCCAAGGCGCGCGCCGCCGTGGCCAAGGAAGGGCCGAGCGACAAGCTTCTCGCCGCTGTTCCCTTGGCCCTTCGCACCGACCCGGGCTTTCTTTTCGCGCAGGTCCACAAACTGCGCCACGCCGGAAAGATCCGCGCGGCGGCCGACATCATGTTGACCGTCCCACGCGATCCTGCCCGTCTCATCGACGGCGACGCATGGTGGATCGAACGCCGGCTTCTCGCCAGAAAACTCCTCGATCAAAACGACGCGGCGACCGCCTACAGGCTGTGCGCCGAGCATTCGGCGGCGTCGCACGAAATGCGGATCGAGGCCGAATTTCACGCCGGCTGGATCGCGCTGCGCTTCCTTAACGACCCGGCGCGCGCGGCGGCGCATTTCGACGCCATAGCCAAGCTCGCCGAAACACCAATGTCGCGGGCGCGAGCGGCTTATTGGCAGGGCCGCGCCGCCGAGGCAACCTTCGCGGACGGCGCCGCGGCGGCGGCCCGCGCGTTCTACGAGCAGGCGGCGGTTCATCAGACAACGTATTATGGCCAGCTCGCGCGCGGAAAACTCGGGCTGACAACGCTTCCGGTCCGCTCGATCGCCAACGAGGCTAAGGGAGACGACCGTGAAGACGCGATCAAGGTGATCGAACTTCTTTACGGCGCGGGTGAAAAAGATTTGGCGGCTCCGCTTGTCATCGAAGCGGCGCGTCACCTTGCCGATGAGACCCAAGTGGCGGCCCTGGCGAGCCTCGTCGCAAAGCAGCGCGACGCGCACCTTTCGCTTAACTTCGGCAAGATCGTAAGTCAGCGCGGCATGCCGATCGATGCGCTAGCATTCCCGGACTATGGCGTGCCTGCCTTCGTACCTTTGCAAAATTCCGCCGCGCCGCCGGTGGTCTATTCGGTCGCGCGCCAGGAAAGCGCCTTCGAGCCGTCCGCCGTCTCGTCGGCCGGAGCCAAAGGTTTGATGCAGATGATTCTGTCGACCGCGAAAAGGACCGCCGAGCACGCGGGGGTCGCCTTCGACCCAAAGCGGCTCCTGACCGACGCGGCATTCAACGCCCAGCTCGCGGCCCGTCATCTCGGCGAGCTTATGGCCGAGCAAAAGGGCTCCTACATCCTGACCTTCGCCGCCTATAATGCCGGCGGCAAGCGGGTCAAGGAGTGGATCGACGCCTATGGCGACCCACGCAAACCCGGCGTCGATCCAATCGATTGGGTCGAGCGGATTCCCTTCACCGAAACTCGCAACTACGTCCAGCGGGTGCTCGAAAATCTCAGCGTCTACCGGGTTCGCTTGGGCGAAACCGCGCCGACATCGGCCGAGGCCCTTCTCAAGGCTCAGGCTAAGCTCTGACGTTTGGCTAAGGCGGCGAATACGCGGCCAGCGTTGGCGCCATAATGGAGCGAGAGAATCGGGACCGTGCGTGGCCGACTGATGACGCTCATGAAGCGGACGGCGGTGCTGCTCGCCGTGGTCATCGTGACACTGTTCGCTGGCCGCGTCTACTATTCGCAACGCGGCGCCGCGCTCGAGCCGTGGCACACCTTCGTGCCGGACGAGCTGAATGCCAAAGCCATCGATGGCGCCAGTTGGAGCGATTATCTCAAGGCCGAAGACAAGATTTTCGCGGATGTGCTGCATGAAGTGAGCCAAAAGCTCGATGCGGACGAGCGCATTCCGGTCAATCGCTATTTCGAGGGCAGCCCCGTCAATCCGGAAAGCTTTTCGCAAGATTGGAACAGATCCTATTTGCTCGAACCCGATGGACCGCCAGCCGGAGCCGTGGTTTTTTTGCATGGGCTGACGGATTCTCCTTACAGTCTACGCCATATCGCCCGGCGCTATCGCGAACATGGCTATGTCTCGATCGCAATCCGGTTGCCTGCGCACGGCACCGTTCCGGGCGCTCTTACCGACGTCGAGTGGCAAGACTGGATGGCAGCAACGCGGCTCGCTGTCAGAGAGGCGCGACGGCGCATCGGCCCATCGCTCCCATTGCACATGATCGGCTTCTCCAATGGCGGCGCACTCGCGTTGAAATATGCGCTCGATGCTCTCGAGGATCCGAAGTTGGCGCGGCCTGACCGGCTTGTGCTCATCTCGCCAATGATCGGAATCACGCGATTTGCGCGCTTCGCCGGATTGGCAGGCTTACCGGCGAAATTGCCTGCCTTTGCGAAGGCCGCCTGGCTCAGCGTGATGCCGGAATTCAATCCGTTCAAATATAATTCGTTTCCGGTGAATGGCGCGCGGCAGTCCTATCTCTTGACCAACGCGCTGCAGCAGCAGATAACGCGCCTTGCCCGGGAAAGGCGCTTGGATCGCCTGGCGCCGATCCTAACTTTTCAGTCCGTCATCGACTTTACCGTCATCACGCGCGCAATCGTCACGGCGCTGTATACCCAGCTGCCATCGAATGGCAGCGAGCTCGTGCTGTTCGACCTGAACCGGTACGCCAAATTCGGCCAACTTTTACGGACCGCTTCGGACACCGCATTGACGCGTCTTCTGCCAGCGCCGCCACGGCTGTTCAGAACGGCGATCATCGCCAATGCAAACCCCGACAGCAGCGAGGTCGTCGAGCAGCTGACCGAGGCCGGCGCCGTCACGGAACAATCGCGCGCCTTGGGGCTATCCTTTCCGCCTGGCGTCTACTCGCTCTCGCATGTCGCTCTGCCATTTCCAATCAGCGATTCGCTTTATGGAATGCAGCCAGACCCGGCCGAGAACTTCGGCGTCAACCTCGGCGCCGTTGCCCCGCGTGGCGAGCGGGGCACGCTTATCGTCAGCCTGGATGCACTGCTTCGCATGTCCTCGAACCCCTTCTTCCCTTATATGATTGCGAGAATTGAAGAGGGCCTTCCCGCCAGCGCAGTCGAAACGCCAATCAGGGCGCCGCCGCCTTGATGTCGTGACGCTCGGGCTCGGTCAGGATCGGGCGCCAGTCGCAGGCTCGGCCGCATCGGACGCCACGTGGCCCGCGAGAGCGTGGCGAAGCGCCTGTTCCTTGGCGTCATC
>JBOHJV010000145.1:0-8018 GCA_050728695.1 Methylocella sp.
AGAGGCAGCTCGGCACGTCATAGAATCCATCAACGAATCAAATTGGTTTCCGCAAGCGGGCGAGGCGGGAATGACATTATCAAATCTGGATTCAGGTTTCTTCAAGCCGGATTGATGCTGACGGCCATCACTTAACGAGGCGGGCGCGCAACAGACGGTCGACGCGAGTGGGCTGGGGCCCGGCTTTCGAGCGATGGCGCGGTGCTCATGCGCGCCGTCGCCGGTCTGCTTGGGATCGGCCCGCTCGATCTGCCCTGGAGAAAGGGCCAAGAATTTGGCGCGCGGAAATTTTCGACGCGCATCTGACTTTCTACAAGGACTATGCGCCTTCGGCGGGTCTGCTTGCCAAGGTGATGTTGACGGCGCCTCGTTGAGGGGTGAACTGCTCGCAATCCTTGTGGGAGACGACCTCACGTCTCGCGGGGCATTTGCAGCGACAAGCATCCTCCAGCACCTGGGATGACCGCGACCCCATTCAAAGGTTCGCGTAGGCCAACCTGCGTCTCGCGCCTAATACATACCTCTGCGAACGATGCGCTTCGCCGGCAAAATGTCGGCGGCGGGCAATCACGTACGTGGCGAACCTATTCGCCAGCAATTTGAACACCAGGGGGTCTCGCTTCCCCGCTCTCGATCCTTTCTCAACGCAAGGAGCATTCATGTCCGCGCTGCGCATGTTCATTCCGATTACCAAGGTCGACGCGGCGCGCCGCCTCGTCTATGGCCTCGCAACCGCCGAGACGGAAGATCGCGCGGGGGAGATTTGTGATTATGCTTCGACCAAGCCGCTCTACGAAAAATGGTCCGAGGAGATCGCGAAATCCACCCGCGGCAAGTCTTTTGGCAATCTCCGTGCCATGCATGGGCCTGTCGCGGCTGGAAAAGTGACGGCGATCACTTTCAACGACGCGGGAAAGCAGATCGAGATCTGCGCCAAAGTCGTCGATGATGCCGAATGGGTAAAAGTCGTGGAGGGGGTCTATACCGGCTTCTCGCAAGGGGGAACCTACGAGAGACGGTGGACGGACGCGGAAGGGCGCGCCCGCTACACCGCGGCGCCGAACGAAATCTCGCTCGTCGATTTGCCGTGCTTGCCGCAAGCGACCTTTGAAATGATCAAGGCCGATGGAACAAGCGAGCGGCGGCGCTTCGGCAAGGGGATGGACAACGTCGCGCGGCTAGCGAACCTCATCGAGGAATTGGACTGGCTGCAAAATGCCTCGGCATCCGAGGAGATGGCCGAGCAGGACGATTCCGGGGTGCCCGGAGAATTGCGCGATCTCGCCCTACGCGCCTCGGCTATTTTGCGAACCATGGTGAGCGAGGAAACCGCGGAACTCGCGCAAAATGGTGCTTCGCTAGCGCCGATGACGATGTTTGCCGCGCCTCTAAAGACCCCGCCGCCAAAAACCCCGCGCCTTATCAAAATCGGCGCCCGGAATAACGAAAACGATCAATCCAGGATCCAGCACGTGCACGATACCTCCGTTGAACTTGGCGCCGTCTGCGAGACCCAAAAGGTCATGCGAGGAGGGTTGGAGAAACGCTTCGATGTACTTGCCGAAACCATCGCCGATGTGCTGCGGCGCGTGAAGAATATCGAAGAGCAGCCTTTGCCCTTGCCGCTGTTGGGCCAGCCGCGAGCCATCTCGAAAGCCGAGGATGCGGTCTTCGATGGGCATGATGGCGGCGGCATCGAGAAGCTGCTCGCGAACCCCGAGGCTCTGTCGATTCTCGCCATCAAATTGGCGCAGCGCAACGGCCGTTCGCTGCTGCGATGAGCTTCTTTCCCCGGCGCCATGCGTGCATGCGCAACACCCGGCCTATAGCCTGTAGCGTGCGCGACCCATGATTTCCTCGTGTCTCGAAACGGGGCGATCCGTCGCGTCAAAAAGCTGCATCCAAAAAAGTATTTGCCGTCAAAATCCCTTCAAACTTTCCCTTCGGCTAGGAGCAAGACATGACTATGCAGACCAATGTTGTGAACGTTCTGGACCAGATTAAGATCGCGCAGCAAAAGCCGTTCGGCGATCCCCGGTTCATGGGCGTCACCGGGCTTGAGAAGAGCGGCACGTTCACGGAGAGCGCGAGCCCCACCTCCGGGCTTACCTTCTATGATCTCGAGCTCGGCGCCCGATTCCTTTATCCGGTGCTGACGCCGTTGCGCAATATGATCCCGCGGGTTTCCGGAAAAGGCGGCATTCAGGCGGCATGGCGCGCGATTACCGCGATTAATACGAGCGGCTTACGCTTTGGCGTGTCGTCGGCAAATCGCGGCGGCGTCATGGCCGTTACCACGCATGATTATACGGCAACCTACAAGGGCATCGGCATCGAGACGAGCGTCGATTTCGAGGCGCAATATGCCGGCCAGGGATTCGCCGATGTCCGCTCGATAGGCGCGAAAACAGGTCTCGAGGCCCTGATGCTCGGCGAAGAGGCGATGATTCTTGGCGGCGACGCCGACTTTTCGCTGGGAACGGCGCCGACGCCTGTTCCTGTCGGCGCGACAACCGGCGGCACGCTTCTGACGCAGACGGAATCGGTGATCGTGGTTGCCCTCACCCTCGACGGGCTGATGAACGCGTCCGTCGCCGGCGGCATTCAGCAAGCGATCACCCGCACCAACGCCGACGGCACGACCGATACTTTTGGCGGCGGCGCCTCGTACAAGTCGGCGAATGCGACCGCCCTCTTGACCGGGCCGAACGCCTCGATGACGGCAAGCATCCCGCAGGTTGCGGGCGCGATGGGCTACGCCTGGTATTGGGGCCTCGCCGGCGCGGAAGTGCTCGGCGCGATCACCACGATTAACTCGGTGCTGATCACCCAGCCAGCGACCGGCAGCCAAACCGCCGCTTCGCTCGTCGCGTCCGGGGGCACCAACCCTTCGACCAACGCGCTCGCCTTTGACGGACTGATTTACCAGGCGCTCACAGCCGGCAGCAACGCCTATGTCGCCCCCCAGCCGACCGGACCGGCCGGCGTCGGCACGCCGCTGACCTCGGACAGCGCGGGTGGCATCGTCGAGATCGATCTCGCTCTAAAGACGATGTGGGACAATTACCGGCTCTCCCCTGATACAATGTGGGTCAATTCCCAGGAGGCCTTGAACATTTCAAAGAAGATCCTGATGGGCTCGCAGACCGCCGCGCAGCGGTTCATTTTCGAATCGCCGCAGAACATGTTGGGTGGCGGCATCGTGGTGCGCACTTATCTGAATCGTTTCTCGATGCAGGGCGGCAGCGTACTCAATATTGAGGTGCATCCAAATATGCCGGCGGGCACCATCCTCATGACAACGAGCGTGCTGCCTTATCCACTAGCCGGTGTTGGGAACGTCGTTCAAATCCGGACGCGGCAGGATTATTATCAAATCGAGTGGCCGCTTGTTACCCGCAAATACCAATATGGGGTCTATGCCGACGAGGTTCTGCAAAACTATTTTCCGCCGTCGTTGGCTTTGATCACAAATATCGGCAATGGCTGAGCATTGCGCGCGCGGCCGCAGCCCCGCCGCGCGCATGATCCCGGAATCGATGGAGACAATGCGATGGTAGCAAATTCCGCGGCGCAATTCGACACGCTGAGCCAAACCCCAGTACAGTTAAAGGCCACCCCCGGAACGCTGTTTGCGTACGATGTTGGAAATTCAGATGCCAGTCCCGCGATGGTACTATTTTACGACAAGGTGACGCCCCCTGTTTACAACATCGATACGCCGCTCCTCAGAGTTCTGGTGCCTCCCGGTATGAACGCATTCCGCACGTCGACGTCCGGGATAGCGTTCTCAACCGGGCTTTATGTTCTCGTCAAGACATTACACGGGACACAGCAGCGCAACATTAGCGGGCATATCGAATTCGTTTAGCATAGGGCTTTTCGCAGATGGTCAAATTGCGTGCTCCGGACGGTATTTCCTCGATCGTTCATGATGGCAACGAGGTCGAAATCGCCGATGACCGTTCCGTGGAGGTAGACGACCTTTCCGCCGGCGTGCTTAAAGCACATGGGTTCCTGCCATGGAACCACGGCCAGAGCGCTGTGCAAATCGATGCCACGCCCCGTTCGCAAACGGTCTTGGATATCCTTAAAGGCACGAGGCGCACGCTCGAAGGCCGTCCCGCCGAAGAACCTCGGGCCGGCGTGCCCGCGGCGGCCCCTGATACCGTGCCACTGCCGGACGTCACGGAAACCGGCGGCGAGCAAGAACAGGACATTTCGAGTCTCAACCGGCCGGCGCTTTTCGCTTTCCTCAGAGCGAACGGAGTCTCGGTATCCTTGCCTATTACCAACGAAGAATTACGTGCCGCGGCGCGCCGCGCACGCGAACGCGAACGCTGAGCGGTTCCAATATTCTAGCAGCGCCACCCGGGCGCGCCCGACTTTGACGGAAACCATGTGGTTTCTCAAAGGGGCGTCCTCCGCACGACGTCAAGCGCCAACCAACAGGGTCGCAGACAATGGCATCTCCCTTCGATCTTGTCAGCCTCGCTGATCTCAAGAGCTGGCTCGGAATGACAGGAACCGACGACGATGTTCTGCTCGCGCAATTAATTACGCAGATCAGCCGCGCCATCTTCAATGTCATCGACCGGCCCGCGATTTTGCCTTCACCCTATACCGAAACCTATGACGGAGGCGACGAGGTTTCGATCATGCTCCGGCAATGGCCGGTCAACAGCGTTTCGTCTTGTGTCGTGGACGGAGTCGCAATCCCGTCTTCGCCGCCGCTCGTCGCGGGCGCGAGCGCTCAGATAGGCTATGTATTAGACTCCTCCACTGCCGCACCGCCGGGGGCAATGCAGAGGTTGTCGCTGCGGGGGTACCTTTTCACATGCGGTCTTCAGAACGTCGTGATCTCCTATAATGCGGGCTACCAAATTACGAGCGAAAGCGCGGTCATTCCCGCCACGCTTCCGTATAGCGTCACGGCGCAGGCTCCTTACGGCGATTGGGCGTCCGATGCTGGCGTCGTTTATTCGAATGGCGGATCGCTAACCGCGGTCACGGGGAATCCCACCAAAGGGCAATACACGGTCGCAAGTGGCGTTTACGGTTTTGCCCAAGCGGATTCGGGCTCGCCAGTGCTTCTCACCTATGGATACGTGCCGGCCGACCTCGCATCCTGCTGCATGGATTGGGCGGCCGAGCGTTATGCCTATCGCTCGCGCATAGGCCAGCATTCGAAGTCGCTTGGCGGACAAGAGACGATGGCTTTCATTGTCAAGGATATTCCCGATTTCGTGGCAAGCGCCCTTGCGCCCTATCGCCGCGTGGTCATGCCATGATCGATGTCGAATTCGATACGCAGGCTGTGCAGGATGCGCTGTTGAGCCAAGCGGATGCGCTTCGCGGTGCCCTGGAGGATCGCATTCAACGAAAGCTTTCCGGCGAGGTTTTGGAGACCCGTTCCGGCGCTCTTGCGGCCTCTATCATCTCCTCGATCGAAGACAATGGATCAGATACGTCCGTCTCGATTTCCAGCACCGGTGTGCCGTATGCGGCGATCCAGGAATTCGGCGGCAAGACAGCAGCCCACGATATCGTGGCGGTGAAAACCAAGGCTTTGGCCTTCAGCGCGGGAGGCGCTCAGGTTTTCGCAAAAAGCGTGCACCATCCGGGTTCAACAATTCCGGCGCGATCCTATCTCGGCAGCTCTCTCGTCGAGATGAGCGACGAAATAGAGTCGGGCTTCAAACAAGCTATCCTTGACGCGTTGGGCCAGGGGTGACGGCCGCGCGGACCGCTTCCGGGCCGCGGATAACCAATAAGCCGTTCAGGAAAGGGGAGCCGCATGGCGGTGACACCACGCGAGAGCGCCGTTGCGGCGCTCATGAATATCGTCGCCAGCGCATATTCCTGGACGCTTGGACCGGCGAGGCGCCTCAAGCTTTGGAGCGACGTTCCTGCCGCTAGCCGGCCCGCTTGCTTTCTGTTCGAGGGCGGTCAGGAAACTTATTCCTGGAGCGAGACTGCCCTTCCAAAGCGCATCATAGAAGTCAAATTGTTCGTCTATCTCAATGCCAAGGACCCAAGCATTATCGGCGCCGCGCTGCTCAATGGCGTGATGGACGCTTTCGATGCGGCATTCGCGCTGTCAGGGGGCGACCTTGTGCTGGGACGAAACACTCTGAATGGCACGGCCTACCATTGCAAGATCGATGGCAAGGCTTTGAAGGACCCAGGCGACCTCGACGGCGACGCGCTGTTGATCGTGCCGGTTAAAATTGTCCTGCCGTAAATCGCCGCATTTTTGGATTTTTGCATGGACGCTCTTGTCTTCGGCGGAGCGCGGGTGGCCGCGCGCAAATTGCTTGCGCGTCTGGGTCATGTGTGGATATGGCCGGGGATTCCGCTGACCGAAAAGCGTGGCGCGGCCTGCGTCCCAATCGCGACGGATGACGCGCGTTTTTGGATCACAAGGCTGCATGGCCCAGAGGCAATCGATACGTATGTGCTGCACTATCTTGCTGCCGCCGCGCGGAAACTGAGCGAAGGCGACGAGGCGGGCGCGCAACTAGCGCTCGATGCGAGCGGGCTGACCCGACTTTCGGCCGACGGCCTGGAGCTGATGCGCCGTGTCGCCGTTTCACTCGGGATTGCCCCGCTGGATCTTCCTTGGGCGGAGGGGCCAAGACTCTTGCGCGCGCAAGACATCGCGGCGCATTTGCCTTTGTTCAAGGACTATGCGCCTGCAGCCGGATTGCTCGCGAAGTTGCGCGCCTTCGACGAATCGAAACATCCCCGCTGGCCCGCTGGATCGCCCGAAAGTCAGGGCGGCCGGTTCAATTATGGCGAGGGCGGACCTGTTGCCGAGGGCCGGTCAGCCTCATCGAACGATGGCAGCGAGGGGGAGCCGCCGCCTGAAATCCCCAAGGAAAGACCACGAACGCGATTGGGGCGCCATGTTGTCGTCAGAGGCGCGGCGGACTGGCTCGCTCGGGCGACGCTCGCCCGCGCGTTTGCCATGATCAGGGCATTCCAGGCAATCCTGGAGGCGACTCCTTGGATCAGTGGCGAGATTGCCAATATCTGGTCCTCTCTAGATGAACCAAAGTCGCTTGAGGAATTGCAAAAAGCGGTCGATGAACCGAAGGCTGGATATCAAATCCACCATATCGTGGAGCAAACGCCCGCGCGAAATGAGCTGCCGGACGAGCTGATCGATGGGCCGGACAATCTTGTCCGCATACCGACTTTGAAACACCGCGACATCTTCGGCTGGTATTCCAAGCCTAACAAAGAGTTCGGGTGGCTCTCACCTCGCGACTATCTCAGGGGCAAGGATTGGGATACAAGACGGAAGGTCGGCATTGAAGCGCTTATAAAGTTTGGGATTCTCAAGCCGTGAAGAAAGTCACCCTCGCAGACATGACTGTTGATCAACTGGTGGATCGCTTCGCGGAGATCGGGATAGCTCAATATCCCGCTGTCATGGGAGGAGCAACCCGCGAATTCAAGCGGTTATTCGATCAAATGAATGTGGTCGACATAGAGCTACGCTCACGAGGCCAGGATGCGAGGCTCGCTCTGCTCAGGCTTTACGATCATCCCAATATCCAGGTTCGCCTGGAGGCCGCGAAATGGACGCTTGGGATTGCACCAGAGGCAGCTCGGAAAGTCATTCAAACAATATACGACTCCAAAAGGTACCCCCAGGCGGGTGACGCGGGGATGGCACTATGGACTCTCGACGAAGGTATTTTCAAGCCGGATTGAATGGCGGACCGCTCGGCGGCGGCTTAGGGAAGTCCTAAACCAGGGTTCTCAAGCCGTGAAAAAAACCGTACCCGCAGATATGACCGTCGATCAATTGGTGGATCGCTTCGCCGAGATCGGCATCGCGCAGGATCAGGCTCTCCTTTATGACGAAATTAGTAAATTTACTAAGCTTTACTGGCAAATGAAAGACGTTGACATTGAACTTCGTGCACGCGGCGAAGACGCGCGGCGCTCGCTGCTGCGACTCTATGGTCATCCAAACATGCAGGTGCGCTTACAAGCGGCAAAAAGGA
>JBOHJV010000146.1:0-8005 GCA_050728695.1 Methylocella sp.
CCGAAATCTCGTCCTCGCAATCATCCGCCGAGCCGGGCTAAGCGTGCCCGAAGCCCGCGAAAATTTCCGCGAAGACCGCCCCGCCGCAATCGCCGCCGTAACCGGAAAGATTCTTTGCATGACCCTGCGAGACGAGATACCTCAGGGGAATCGCATTTGAAACTGGTTGACAATATGGCTGGAACTTGCGGCTTTCTTGAGAGTCGATTCTAGCTGCCGCGTTGAGAACGCGGTTGGAGGCTCACATGGAAGGCTTAGCGGCTTGTTTCGAGGATTTGGCGGATTCGCGCGCCGGCAACGCCGGCCGGCATGATCTCGTCGAGATCATGGTCATCGCGCTGTGCACGGTCCTGTGCGGCGGGCATATACTTCGGATATGGCGATGTTTTCGCGCGGGAGAAGGAAGCGTTTCTTCGACCAGACTTGAAGCTCGAAAAGGGATCGCCGAGCCACGACCCCTACTCCCGGCTATTTCGCCGCCTCGATCCGGAACAGTTCAGCGCCTGCTTCCAAAAGTTCATGGGCAAGTTTTCGCAAGCCTGCCAAGGCGTCATCGCCATAGACGGCAAGGTGTTGCGTCACTCCTTCGACAAGGCGCCACGGAAACAGCCTATTATCTATGCAGCACGCCGATCACGGCCAAACGCGGCGGCGACGTCGTGCGCGGCCATTGGCGCGTCGAGAGCCGTTCGCACTGGCGCCTCGACGTGACCATGAACGAAGACGCCGCTCGAAACCGCATGGACAACGGGCCGAACAATCTGGCCGTGCTCCGCCACATGGCGCTCAACGTCATCGGCAGGAAGGAAAGTAAGACATCCCCACGCGCAAAATTCAAAAAAGCCGCATGGAATCACGATTGTCTCGTTAAACTCCTCGCCCTATTTTGAAATGCGATTACCCTGCGCGACACCTATTGCCTAGGACCAACGCTGGTTTGACCAAATCGATGAGCGGAGGCGCGCGCGGGTACTAAGATCGCGAACAATACGGCGCACGAGTGCGAGTGCCTGGCCCAGCGCTTGTCAATTCCGAAGCCCAGCGCTACCGTTGCGGCGCGGTACAATGACGTCGTCAGGCGGGCCCATGAGAGTTCTCGTGCATATTCATACCTTCAACGACGCCGACATAATCGAGAAGACGATCGCAGCGCTTTTACGGCAAACACGCGCGGTTGATGAGATACTGGTCGTAGACAACGCCTCTACGGACGATATCTTGGCCCAGCCGTGTCTTCAACAGTCCACCGTCTTGCGCCAACCGGAGAACACGGGAACAAGCGGGGCGATTTGCGCGGGCTTTCGTTACGCGCTTGACCATGGATACGATTGGACATGGATCTTCGATCCCGATGGAATTCCGGCGCCGGACGGGCTGGAGAAGCTGCTCGATCTCTACGCCGGCTGGCCGCCCGCTCAGCGAAACAAGATCGCCTTCATTACATGCGAACACCCAGAAAGGTGGCGTGGTGGCGCCCATCGTGTACTCGCATGGCGCGGGCTCGTACCCGCCAAGCCGACGGCTGGCGAGCGCTACTACCCTTGTGATGTCACGTGGTGGTCCGGTTGTCTCTACCGCATGGCCGCGGTTCGCAAGATTGGCTTGCCAAATGCCGACTATTTTGCCGACTGGGGCGAAAGCGAGTACGGACATCGGGTTATGCGGGCCGGGTTCAAAGGTTTCGTCTGCCGGGATGCGCCCATCAACTCCAACATACGCGGTTATGCGGCCCTCCGCCCTACCGAGATCGAGCACGGAGACACGACGTCTACGGTTCTCGAACACCCTCCTTTCCGCTGCTATTACACGGCGAGGAACAGGCTTTACTTCACGCTGTATGACTTCGGAAAAATCCGGCCGGTCATGCTGCTGTACATGGTCGTGACACTGGGGCTAATGATAATAAGAGTCCTCCTGCGGCCGGGGCGGCATGGAGTGCAAATTCGCGCATTTTCCCGGGGCATCTGGCACGGGCTCATAGGCAATATTGCGCCCCGCTATTAGACCGGAGGCCCTTTCGCGGGCCTCGCTAATTTGACGACTGCGAGCGCGGTTCGCTTGCCTCCGCGCGCGGGCAAATTATGGACCGGTCGTCGCCACCCCGGCGGTTGGCGGCGGCACGCCGGAGCCCCGCCGCAAGGCCAGCCGAAGCAGCATCGTGCGATCCCCAGCCTCGAGGCAGAAAAACCAGATGCTCCCGCCGATCGCCACTCCCATAATGGCGAGACGGCAAAACAGAGCCGCGAAACCAGTGCCGGGTCCAATGCCAAACAGCGTGCTCACCGCCCAAATGGCCAATGTCAACGGCATCGTTACCAACATGGCGCGGAGCGGCGTGAAATCGAGCGTGCGCAACCCGAACACGCGACGAACCTCCAGACAGCGAACGATGGCCAAGCCTATGAGCGATGTTGCGGTCGCGAACGCCGCGCCGGCGAGCCCAAGAAACGGGATTAACATCAGGTTCAACATCAGATTGGCGGCGGCCGCGATGGCGACGTTGACCGCATCGAGTTTTTGCCGGCCGCCGATGATCAGCGCGACGGTGGCCGGGCTGAGGGTGCCCTTTGCGAATTGTCCGCACCCCAAGATCAGCAGCGCCGGCGCGCCCATCGCGAAGTCTGGACCCAATATGCGAAGCAAATCTGCGGCGTTAACCATGATTACCAACAGGAATGGCAGCGACATGAGCGTCTGTAACCGAATGGCGGAAGTGTACATATCCTGCATACGCGCTCGCCGTCCCTCCGCGATCAGTACCGTGAATACCGGGGCGAGTGCCGCGGCGAATGCGTTTGCTCCGAGGTCGAAAACGAGGACGATTTGCATACAACCACGATAGGCGCCGACCGTACTGGCGTTGGTTAGTAGGCCGAGCAAGAAAATGTCCGTCCAGGCAATCCCCAACGATATCATCAAGTTGACGCCGAGTGGCAGCGCGTAGCCATAAAGCTGCCGAAGATGCAGGACTGGCCGCACCCATCCGATGTGACGCTCTACCAGCTGCCACGCAAAGAAGAACGCGAACGCGCCCCCGATCGCGCAAGCGAACACCCGTCCATAGACAACACCGACCTGCGGACCTTCCCATATCATTAATGAAATAAAGACCGCCGCCGCGCACAGCTGCGGCACTATGTTATAGGTCACGACATAAGGCAGCGCCCGACCAAACCCGCGCGCGACGTTGCCTAGCACATCGATCGTTACCATTAGCGGAATGGCGAATCCAATCACGGCGATGAAGGGCCCCGCGGCGGGTTGACCCAGCAGATGCGAAGCAACCCAATCCCCACGGAACCACAGCGCGAAGGCAAAGCCGAGGCCAATTGCGATTGGCGAAAGAAGCGAGCCGAGGATCGCGCCGAGCGCGGATGCACGGTCGCCGCGACTCAGGCTGACCGGGAGAAAATGCAATAGGCTAAGCGGTACGCCGAACTCGGCGATGATCTCGCCGCTTTTGGCTAGCATGAGCGCCAGCGCGTATAGGCCATAGGTAGAAACCCCGAGAAAGCGCGCGGCGAGGACGTCGGCCCCCATCGTCAGCAAAGCGCCCGTCCCAGCGCCGATCAGCGTGATGCCAGCATTGCCTATGAACCCTCGGCTGGCATGCAACATGCCGCCGGACACTTCCTGCGTCCGCTGGTGTGCCAAGCTTACTTCGGTTGCACCGTCGGCGCCCTGGTCCATGTCCTGCCTTCGCGGTATCCACGATATGTGTAGTAGGCGATGATGCTCCGGTAAAACCGAGGATGCATGAGCCCGGCGATCGCGGGACTGCGTTCGGCGCGCTTAGCGAGCGGCGCCCAAAAAAGATTAACAGTCAGTGCGTTGAATGCAAGGCCGCGGAGAAAATAGCGCCCAAGCAGCAGCACGGGGTTGCGATCGCCCGGCGGGACCAGATTTCGCCGGGGTCCGAACCAGACACGAAGATGGTCCCGAACCGTGGATATGTCCCAAACATGGCAGGCGACCGCGAGTTCCGGCTCTTTCACCCAGATGCTGGTCTGGTTAAAGCTCTTGCCTTGCTTAAATTGAAATTTGCACATTTGGTCAAACGTCATATCGTGATGGTGAAAGGCTAGTGCGGTCGGGCAATAAAGAATTCGCAGGCCGCCCTGCATTAACCGGTGGCCGAGCACCCGGTCCTGGTGCGCGATCGCGCCGCCAACTCCAACCTCTTCCGGCATTCCACCGAAGCGCAACACGAAGTCTCTCTTGGCCGAAATATTGCAGCCCCAAAACTGGTACCACGGCAGTTCCTCGCAGCCGTCAAAGTCACTGCAGCGAATCCGATCAAATTTGCGAAGAAAAACGCTCTGCAATTCAGGCGATATCTCCGTACGGCCGAATACCGCCACCTCTTCTTCGGGATGCAGCCGGTGCATCTCGACATGCTCCTTCAGCGCCCGCGGAGAAAGGAAAATGTCGTCGGCGATGAGCAGCACGACCGGCGCTTGGGCCGCCTCGAACGCCCGGTTGTAGGCATAACCCGGACCATGATTGCTTTGGTGAATATGTTGGACGCGACACGGCGCCCGTTCCGTCCACTGCTCGATCACGGCGCGCGTGGCGTCGGACGAGCCGTCATCGACAATAACCACTTCGTAGTCGGCGGCATCGAGTTCCTGATCCGCCAAATGCGCCAGCGTCCGCCGGAACGTCTCCGCCCGATTATACGTGGGCACCGTGACGCTGATCTTCGGGCGGCGTAACTCACTCGCGACCATTAACCTCTTCTCCTGTTGCAGGATCGCGCGGGCGGCAGATGCACTGATTCACCTTTAGAATTTCCGCCGTGGTCGGCACGTAGCAACCGGCCGGATACTCCATGTAAAACCGCGTGAGACTCCGCGTGGCGCGGAGCAGCCGGGATGCTGACGGAAAGTCGCCGTGGCCCTCAAGATTCGCCCACCAACCATAACCCGCGGGCGCCTGTGGAAGAACATGGCGGGACTGCGGAAGTCCCACCGTATCACCATCCCCTCTAATGGGCAATTCCAACACCCGCCCAATCGCCGCGGCGATGATTTCGAAAGCATCGCCTGAAGCAGCAAGTGCGAAAAGCTAACCATGCGCTTCGTGCCGGTCAAGACCCCGCGGAGCCAAGCGGTGCTCGTCGCGCACGGTGTCTGGCGGTTGGCTCTCTTGCCGGGCACGGACGCATATTGCGGCGCGACGCCGACCGAATGCTCGCCTTTCTTGGGCAGGCTCGTATCGTCGATGACCAGAAAGGCGGTCAGGCGCCATGCGCGCCGCCATCGGCTCGATGCTCTTGCGCTCGCCGGGTCCGATCAGGCCGGCCACATACAAAGGACACATCTGCCGCCGCTCCTTGTGACCCCCGCTTCTCCACAAACGGCTTCAGCCAATCCGTCAGCGCCGCATTCCAATCCTACCAATCCGCCATGACTTGCGCTCCCAATCAGAACGCAGAGCATTCCCACCACCATCACCAATCCGTTAATCAGCCAAAGTAGTGCTAGGGCGGCGGAAGTTTTCTCGCCGCGCCATGAATACGCCGGTAGGTGGCGTCGAACACCGTATTCGACGCCGAAGTCCACTGGGTGCCCGCGGAGAGGGTCGCGCGGCTCTCGTGGATGCGCCAAGCCTGCAGTTCTCGCTCGGCAGCTTCCTCCGCATTCATTTCGACGAGGTCGAAATCGAACTCTTCCGGGATCACCGTGAACTGCGCGAACGGCTCGTTCGGCCTGAAAATATGCGTGCTGCCTTCCACCGGCGATTTGAAGACCATGAAGAACATCATGGGCCACCAGTTCCGCATGAGCGCCGGCACCGCGATCGGAACGCTGCCGGTTGGGTCGGTGTAGAAGCGTGGATGCGGCTCGATCTTGATCGCCAGCCCCGCTTCGACCTTCAAGTCGAGAAGTAGCTGATACGTATAAAATTGTTCACCGAAGGTCCGAAACGGCGGCCACATTCGGCCATCGCCGGGAGCCGGGCCAAAATCGCCGTCGAACACGAGGCGTCCGTGTTGGGTGCGGACGCGCAACTCATTGCCGTATGGGTAGAATACTTCGAGGCCATATTGCGCGGCCTCCGAGAACGGAACGCAATGCCACGCATATTCGTGCGACCCATTGGCGCGGGGCTCGGCTTTGCCGGCCCACCCCGGAATTTCGAGCTTGGTCCGGCGCGGACGCAGCCTTGCGTCGCTCAAACGATATTTGATGGCGTGCATCGGCGTTCCTCGCGACCAATAACCGCACTTGGACAGTCATATTAACGCGGTTCGGCGCGAAATCGAAGGCGCTGTCTCGCCTTCGCGTGCTGGATGTGCGCGCCGGTCCCCTTCGTTCGCGCCCGCGCCTGCTAACGATCACGCTGGCCGCTGCGCTCGCGGCCATAGTTCAGGGTCTCGTCAGGGCCGTGCAAATCATAATGATTCGGCCAAATATCGAAAGTCCCTGGGTGAAGGCCATGGTTGAGATCGAGAGACAAGCATCAAAGCGCCAAGCGCGCAGAATTTCTCATGGCCGAGCCGGAACTGAAGACGGCCCGTGTAGGTTCTCTGCGAACACATGCACAAAGGAGGATGCAATGAAAGCACTTTGGTTACCGCTTGGCGCCGCGGTGATGTTCGCTCAGCCAGCAGCAGCGGCACATCTAACGAAACAGGAAAAGTTCAATCAGCCGGCTCAGCAAAACAACATCAACCAGAGCCCGCCATCGCAGCCGTCGCAGAGCCCGGCGCAGCAGATGCGCGACAGTCTGCAGCGGTCCGGCTTTAGCGCGGTTCAGGTCATGCCTGAAGCGTTCCTAATCCGTGCAAAGGATCCGCAAGGGAATCCCGTCGAGATGATTATAAGGCCGGACTCGTTTGCCGCGGTTGACGTTACGCGTGAGAACGGCAACTTGACAACAGGGCGTTCTGTCGGTCCGGTGCCTTCGGCTAAGTTCGCGCAAGGTCCCGTCCAGGACGCGATGAGCTCGAACCTGGAGGGCACGCCCGTCCAGAGTAGCGATGCTCAGGATGTGGGCAAAATCAAGGGTATCGCGATCGGCAACGACGGTTCGCTCTCTTATTTGGTGACACTTAAGGGCGGCCGCGATGTAGCTGTTGAGCCAACCGCAATGTCGATGAGCTTCAACGAGGCCACTGACAAGTGGAATGCCACCGTGGATGCCACCGATCAGCAGGTCGCCTCGGCGCCGCGGATTCAGTATAGGCAACAGTGATCGAAAAGATTTAACGCGATCAAAGCCGGCGAGCGACGGCGGCGGCGCCTTGGGCTACGCCGCCGTCGCTAACCTTGCCAGAGTCTCGACATTCGCGAATACGCCGAGCCTGCCGCAAAACGCCTGCTGAACGACCACATCGTCGGCCCTATTGATGCGGCGCGGCCGTCGGAATGGCTGGCACCAGCGCCTTGCGAAACATTTCTTGCTTCGACTGGGGCAGCTTGCCCGGATAGTGGCTCATATCGTCGGTGCCGAAATTTTGCGCGGCGCTAAAGGACGACGGGAGGTTATGGCAGAGGAAGCAACCGGCCTGGGTGGCATTCGAGCCAAAGGGGTCGTAACCCGTCGATCCTGGCTGGAGCCACGTTTCCATAGTCGTGTTCGCCAGATTGGGTAAGCCGACCGCCTCGAGGTAGGGATCATTGCCGACCTGCTGCTGAAAGATTTGGACGGCGAAAGGCTGGGCCGGTGCCACCCCGCCTTTGAGCCACAGCGAACCGACGAATTTGTAGTTCTGCCACGGGCCGGGCATCTGTGGCTGGAACGTCGCATTGAGGCAAGCGACGTTGCCGAGGCTGTTCGAACTCTGCTGTGGCGGACCGTCCGGCACGACCGTGCAATTGGCGGCGCTCGCCCCGCCGGGCGGCAGGTAGAGGGTGCGGCAGATATTTACCGCGACATACTTGGGCACTCCCCCAGCTCCCTGGACCTTGGGATTGGCGTTGCATTGCGGTTGCGCACCAGTCACTTCGCACATCTGCGAAGTCATGACGCCCTGTCCAGCGGTGACCGGATTGAAGAA
>JBOHJV010000147.1:0-7978 GCA_050728695.1 Methylocella sp.
CAGCCGTTTCAGCCGATCATCAACATCGAAAAATCCTGCCTGCCTGCACATCGAATCAACTCCGATCCCATCCGCCAGGATGGAATCAGAAATAACTCAAATTGGCGAGGTTTTTAGAACCGCCCACATTCTTCAAGGATGTCGCAAAGCTCTCTTGCCGCGCGGGTTAGCGCGTTACGAGCATCACTAGGAACGCGGTGTCGTTTCGGCCGGCCTATTCGGATGCCTAGTCCTAGGCTTTTTTCATTAACCTCGGCGGCGAAGCAATATGGTGGACAACGGAGCGCGCGTGAGGGAAGTTTTCGTAGCGCGCGGATATAGTTTCCGGCGGCAGCGTCTCGCCGGTAATCACCACTTTAAACGAACTCGCGGCGGCAAGGCGCGGGCCCTTTTTCAGTCGGGAAAGAGCGACGCAAGACTGGCTCGGGAATGCCAATCCTCCGCCGCGCTTGCCCGAGGGCAATGGGCCGTGCCCCACCGGCTCTGGCCTAGCGAGATCGGCCGCTTCCCGGCGTTTTGCCGGGCTGGCGGCGGCGCGCGCCATGTGCTCGGCAACAGCCGCCTCACCCATCGCGCCTCTTGGCAAAGCCGCCAAGGCCGCGCCGGTTCTCAAACAGCGGCGCCCGCTTCGCGCTTTTCGAAATCAAGCGAGACATCCCCCTAGAATCCGTTAGAGTGACTTTCTCCGCCACGGCAGGTCCATCATCCGGCGAATGTCGGTTTCATCCGCGGCCCGCGGACGCATTTCGTTGGAATTTGCTCGTTTGGGTCGCTCCGTATCATTGGTACTGGGAGTATCGAATGGAAACCTATTCGTGGGAAGGAGAAGATATTCTGGTAAACAAGATCATGCGCGATTTGTTCAGAATTCAGAAAGGGTTTTACGTTGACATTGGGGCGCATCACCCATTCGTCCTTTCCAACACGGCGCTACTTTATTCTCAAGGGTGGAGAGGCATAAATATTGATGCGATGCCTGGATCGATGGCCTTATTTAAAACGCATCGACCAGAGGATATCAATCTTGAAATTGCAATAGCTCCTGTGCCGAATGTACTTTGCTTCAGCTGCTTCGATACGCCGGGTCTCAATGGTTTTTTGACAGAGGATGTAGTAAATCGACACGTTGAACGAGGAGCACGCCTCTTGCAGCAGATTGCAATTCAGACTTACGAGATAAACTCTGTTCTTGCGGAGCACATCGCGGGCAGAGAAATCGACCTCTTGTCAATTGACGTCGAGGGCATGGATTACGCTATTCTTAGTTCGTTATCCGATTCAATTCGACCGAGGTTGATAGTTACCGAGGTGCTTGGCGCGACCGACGTCCACTCGGTACTTAAGATGCCGACCACCAAGCTCATGGAGGGCCGCGGCTATACGCTCTTTTCAAGACTTCATTTTTCGTGCATTTACGCAAGGCGGTAAGAGAACCAGGCTCGTCCCTTGCTGGTTCAGGTGGAGCATGGCGCAGCGCCAAAAGAACCACTCCCCTAGTCAGGGTCACTAAGGAATTTTCAGCGGCGGAAAGGATCCATTCCGGATACGCCATCGGGCAAACGAAGATGGCCGCGCGATGACGTGTCCTCGCCCATGCGGACTGCGATCGGCGAAGTTCCCGGCCGGCCGTAGCCGGCCGCGTTCGGCATGCGGGAGCCGAATTCGACGCGAACATGACCTTCAATCCGCTCGCAACCGGCGATTTCCTCGACCGGCGCGCTGCTTGCGGCGCATCGCTCGGCCGCGGGCGAAGCTGTCTCGTTGCCGGATCGAAGCTCGCCGGCCCGCGCGGGTTTGCCAAAGCCAAGGCAAACAGCGGCGGCGCAACAGCCGACAGAAACGAAAATATCGCGCAAATTCATTTGTAGCCTAAACGATTCATCAGGGGATCGTGCGCAGTTTTCCTGACCTTACAATGAGGCGATATAATGATGCGTTAAATTTATCATCGCCAATCTCCGAGGGTCGCCTGGACCAAGGCGAGAGCCGCGACGGCGGCCGTGTCGGCGCGCAAGACGCGCGGGCCAAGCGGCAGGCGTATGACGAAGGGTACGCCGAGCAGCGCCTCGCGTTCTACGCTGTCGAAACCGCCTTCTGGGCCGATCAAAACGGCGAGCGCGAGAAGCCCTTTGGCATCGGCGCTGGAACGCAGCGCCGCCAGAGGATCGCAGGGTGGCGCGTCTTCGTCGCAAAAGACGAGGAGGCGATCTTTTTCCCAGGCGCCGAGAAGCGCGTCGAGCCTCATCGCGGGAGCGATTTCAGGAATCGACAAAATACCGCATTGCTCGGCGGCTTCGATCACATGGGCATGTATCCGTTCGCGATTGATCCGGCTGGTCCGGGTCCGGCTGGTCAGCACCGGGCGCAGCAGTCCGGCACCCATTTCCACCGCCTTTTCCACCATGTAATCCTGTCGTGCCAGTTTCAGGGGCGCGAATAAATAATGCAGATCGAGGCGCGTCTCCTGCGGCCGTATCAATCTGTCGACTGCGAGCGTGACACGTTTTCGGTTCGACGTGGCAACCCTCGTTTCCCATTCGCCGTCGCGGCCATTGAAAACAAGGATTTTCGCACCTTCGGCTAGGCGCAACACATTGCGGACATAATTTGCTTGAGTCTGATCGAGAGCAATTTGCGCCGCTTGCGCCAAGGGGGGATTGACATAGAGGCGCCGCGCGGCGAAATCATAGCGGGACATGCGGCCGCTCGACACGGTCAAAGGCGCGCCGCGACCCGCGAGAAGCAGTTTGGCTTGCGCCCGCGGCGGTGTTTGCCATGAATGCACGTGGTTTCGCTCGCCGCGGTTTGGGCCGTGGTCTCGTGCGACAAAACGCGGCTACGCTAACAAATGTCCGTGGCAAAAACATCGGACAAAAAATTGGGGCAACACATCGAAACGTCACTGAAAGGCTCGTATCATGAAGCCACATAGGCGCATTGGCTCCCTGCGTAAAGCCGTGCTCGCCGTCACGGCGGTGATCCCATTCGGCTGCGGCGCGGCTTATGCCACCGATTGCAACGAGGATATCGCCGCGCTGACCAAGAAGCGTCAGGGCATCATTGATCAACTCAATAAACTTGCCCAGGGCGGCAAGAAACAGCTCGATCCTGTCGCCTCTTGCCCGAAGCTGCGCGCGCTGGTCGCCGTCGAGGCTGAGCTCCTTGCTTATTTAACAAAGAACAAGGATTGGTGCGCGGTTCCCGACGAAGCTTTCCAAAATGTTTCGGCAAGCACCGGCAAAACCGGCAAGGTCGCCAATCAGGCTTGCGCGGTCGCGGCGCAGATGAAAAAAGCACAAGAGCAACAGGCCAAAGGCGCCCTCAACGTGCCCCAGCAGAAGCTGCCCGCCGGGCCGCTGTGACGAAGCGGCCAATCGGTCCGGAAGCTCCCGGCCCGCGCGATCAATCCCCGCCAGCGGCTTTGGCGGCGACCTCCAGCAGTTCCGCCCGCGGGCCCCCCGCTCTGCCCGATGCAATTGCCGGCCAGCTCGTCTTCCGGCTCGCGCCAAAATCCTGGCGCCCGTTGCTTCAGCTCGCGCGCCTCGATCGCCCGATCGGCTGGTGGCTGCTTCTCTTGCCTTGCTGGTGGTCGAGCGCGCTCGCCAGCATTTATCAAGGCGGCCCGTTGCGCGGCCGCGACCTTGTCTTGTTTTTCATTGGCGCCGTCGTCATGCGCGGCGCCGGCTCGACCTATAACGATATTATCGACCGCGACATCGATGCGAAGGTGGAGCGCACGAAATGGCGCCCGCTCGCTGCCGGACGTATCGGCGTAACGGCCGCGGCCTTCTTTCTCGCCGCGCAATGTCTTGCCGGACTTGCCGTCCTTTTAAGTTTCAACGGCTTTACGATCCTCTTGGGATTTGCCTCGCTTGGCGTCGTTGGCCTCTATCCCTTCATGAAACGGATCAGCTCCTGGCCGCAAGCGGTTCTGGGCGCCGCTTTCGCATGGGGCGCTTTAATCGGGTGGGCGGCGGCCCTGGGTTCGCTCGCGCCGGCGCCGCTATTACTCTATCTTGGCGCGGTGTTTTGGACCATCGGTTATGACACGATCTATGCGGTCCAAGACATCGAGGACGATGCGCTCGCCGGCATCGGCTCGACCGCCCGCGCGCTCGGCGGCCACGTTCGTTTGGGCGTGGGACTTTTTTACGCGCTCGCTGTCACGTGCATGGCAGCAGCATTCCTTGCCGCTGGGGCAGGACGATGGGCGCAAGGCGGCCTTGTCCTTTTCGCATTGCAACTTGCCTGGCAGGCGATGCGGGTCGATCCCGGCAATGGCGCCCTCGCGTCGCGCCTGTTTCGTTCGAACCGAGACGCTGGACTTTTGCTTTTCGCCGGACTCGCGGCGGAGATTTTCCTCGTGCCGAAATAGCGTCCGGCTTTCTCGACGCCGAAGAAATAGTCGTGCGGAACCTTCTGCCGGCTTCAGAATTCAAACTGGCGCAGGGCCGGTTCGGAAGGCCCATTTTTCGGGAGAACGCACATGCTGAAATGGGCACTCGTGTTTTTCGTGATATCCATCATCACCGGTATCTTCGGGTTCACCGGCGTATCGGCGGCGACCGGCGGCGTCGCGCGTCTACTATTCATGGTTTTCCTCGTCGTGTTTATCGTTTTCCTTGTGCTTGGCCTGACGGCTGGCGCGGCGACGTTCTAGCGGACGCCGAATTTGCCGCCTCGGAACCATGAGCTGGGGCGGCATTAATCTCGAGGTTGGCGTGTGCTCAAACGCCCGCGCGGACTTTATGCGCGCCGAGCCAGGCGTCGAGGTCGCGCGCGGCGCGCAAGCTGATCGCGGCTTTGCCGCTCAAGGCTTTTTCCGCGCTGCGCAATCTCTCACTTCGCGGGTCCGAGGCGATCGGCGGGAAAAGTCCAAAATTAATGTTCATCGGCTGAAACGAAGGCGGTCCGGCGTCAATCACTGCGATATGGCCGCCGGTGATATGGTTGATGAGGGCACCAAGCGCGGTCGTGGGCGGGAACGGCGCGAAAGCCTCGCCTTTTCGCTCCGCCGCCGCTATGCGGCCCGCGGCGAGCCCAATCGCCGCGCTTTCGACATAGCCCTCGCAGCCGGTGATCTGGCCCGCGAACCGCAGCCTCGGATCGGCCCTGAGCCGCAAGGCGCGATCGAGCAATTTGGGCGAGTTCAAAAAAGTATTGCGGTGGATCCCGCCAAGGCGGGCAAAGGCAGCGTTTTCGAGGCCCGGAATGGTGCGGAAAATTTCAACCTGCGCGCGATGTTTCAGCTTGGTCTGGAAGCCGACCATATTGCAGAGCGTGCCGAGCGCATTGTCTTGGCGCAGTTGCACGACGGCATAGGGTTTTGTTGCGCCGCCAGGATGCGGATTGGTGAGGCCAAAGGGCTTCATGGGTCCGTGCCGCAGGGTCTCGCGGCCGCGCTCCGCCATGATCTCGACGGGCAGGCAGCCATTGAAGTAAGGCGTGTCTTCGTTGCCGAGCGGGTGGGGCTCGGAGTGATCGGCCGCGATCAACGCATCCACGAAGGCAAAATATTGAGCTTGTGTCAGCGGACAATTGATGTAATCAGCGCCGGTCCCGGCCGGCCCCGACTTGTCGTAGCGCGACTGAAGCCACGCCTTCTCCATATCGATCGACTCTCGATGCACCACCGGGGCGATCGCATCGAAAAAGGCAAGATCGCGCTCGCCGGTCAGCGCGCCAATCGCAGCGGCAAGGGAAGGCGAGGTCAAGGGGCCCGTCGCGACGATCACGTTGTCCCAGGCGAGCGGCGGCAGATCGTCGATTTCCTCGCGAACGACCGTGATGAGCGGGTGCCTGCAAATCGCCTCCGTGACCTGCGCGGAAAATTGGCCGCGGTCGACCGCGAGCGCGCCTCCGGCGGGCAGCTTATGCGCATCGGCGGCGGCCAGGATGAGTGAATCGAGGCACCGCATTTCGCGATGCAAAATGCCAATCGCGTTCGTTAGCGGATCGTCGGCGCGAAACGAATTCGAACAGACGAGTTCGGCGAGGTCGTCCGTACGATGCGCTGGCGTCTTGCGCGCCGGACGCATCTCGTGAACCACGACGGGAACGTTTTGCCGCGCGATTTGCCAGGCCGCCTCGCTGCCGGCAAGGCCGCCGCCGATCACATGGATGGGAGCTAGCGGGCTTGGCTCGGGCATGGCGCCCTATTGGTTATCCGTATTCAGCCACCATGCAAGGATAAGCGCGGCTCCGGTAACCGCCGCAAGGACGCCGGCGGCCTGGGAGAAGCCAAGCGAGGCAGAAATCTCGAGCCAATGGCTCCACATGCGAATGATGCTCGCGAGCATCAAAAGTGTACCGGAAATAAAAAGCAAAGTTAAACGGTTGACGGTCTTGAGAAATCTCACTTTAAACCAAGTCAAAAGATTGCCGCTCTTAAGGGACCTCGCTTTAGCCCAAGTTAAAAGATTGTCGTGGATCTTGAGAGTTCCCGCTTTTACGGCGGCGCGTGCGTTCTCTCTGGTCATAGAGATCTCCCTAATATTGGGATGTTCGCGTGCACGATTAGGTAATGGCGCTGGAACGCTCAAGTTACTCTTCCCGTGCAGATGGAAAACCAATTATTGCCGCGGAAGTTCCTCGTCTCACTAAGAAAGCGCATTCATCGATTCCCTTCCCGCCGCGCATCATCGCAAAACCAATTATTGCACGGCGGGACACGTGGCTGGGCAAAGAGGGCCGCGCCCTGTGGCGGGGCGTCACGGCGATTTGCAACGAAGGCCGCTGACATGCCCGTATCGGCAGCCGCGGGCGCAGCCCTTTGCGTCGAATAAGAATAGGGCGGTCATTTAGGATTCCAACCTCACTTAAGCGCCGTCCTGCTCTTCGCTCGATTTCACATCCGTGTGGCAGTCTGCGTCGAGCGCATCATCGTGCCCGTCATCGTGCTTCCGGTCACGACCATTGTGGCGCCAAGGACGAGCAAAGCGGCCAGGATCAGAATCCTGTCGTCCGCCCCTGTCCCGGCGATTGCAAGAATGCCGAGCACGATCGCGGCCAACCCCGCGAGCGCCTGAAGGCCGCCGGAGCCGTACGCCATTTCGCTTGCCAGGATTTCGCTCCCGGCGAGCGTGGACTCGGCTTCGCTTGTCGCCACCGCGCGCCTAACCGCGCACATATGCGGCACGGCACTGCTGCTCAGCGCCAAGCCGGTGCCAAACGCGATAACCGCAACTGGCGTGAGCACCATGGCCTCAAGTCCGAGCAAGGAAAGCACGCCGAGGATAATGCCACCCGCGCCAACCATGAAAATGGCCGACAGGTTATGGCCGCCGGACGGAGCCACCGCGCCCGCCGGAAATTTAATCCCGGCATATTCGGTCGCCATCGTCCCGCCTTGGATCAGTAAGGACACGCCGAAGATGATGATGGCGATTGCGATCATCGAACCTGGACGAGTTCCCGCCAATCCAAACACAGACAGAACAACGGTGGCAATGCCACCAATTGCGTCGACGAACCCGCCATAGGCGGCGCTTTCGCCGGATAAGGTACGTCTGAATGTCAGAGACATGGGTTTCTCCATTTAGGGTTGTTTTGAGAGCGCGCCATCGCCGCGGTGGTGCTGCAGCAACCGCTGGCAAGGCCACGTGATAGGGGCGCCAGCCCTCAAGCCTAAATGCGACCTTTCAGCTTCGAAACGCCGTCGTCGAGCAGGGGGTTCACGCGAAATGCTCGCGCCGAAGCATCAAATCGCCGTGACGTTTATTGAATGTATAAATGGCCTTATTCAAAATTTAAGGACGAGTGAGCACTTCGAGCATTCAGGCGAAGGTTCCAGGCGAGACCGCCGGTGCGATGCGCCAGGTAGCACCACCATCGACGGCGACCCTGGCCGCATCGAGACCCGAACCGCAACCGTCTCCACCGATATCGACTGGCTTCAAAGGGATCACCAATGGCCCCATCTGGCGGCGATAGGCAAGGTTACCAGAAGCCGCGAGCTCAAAACAAAAACGGCAATCGA
>JBOHJV010000148.1:0-7908 GCA_050728695.1 Methylocella sp.
TATTTCTATCCTCGGCCGTGGCAGAGCTGCCCGGCCGCGGCGCAAAGAAAACGTCGCCCGCCTCGATCGCCACCTGACCGGACGCCTGCTCGAGTATGAGCCGTCCGGTCGCGTCGATCGTTTGAAACGTGCCTTCGATTGTTTGCGAGGGCCGCGCCACGCTGATCCATGCACCAAGACCGGCGGCGAGCGAGAGCCATTCGGCGCGGATCGATAAGAAACCGGCGCCCGCGGCCCAAATGTCGAGCCAATGCGTCATCGTCGCGGAAAGCCGCGCGAACACTCTTGCGGGCGCGACCGGCTCGCCCACGACCGCCGAGAGACTGGTTGCCTTGTAAGGCGTATCTTCTGGATGGGAACGGCAGTTCACGCCGACACCGGCGACGCACGCGAAACGTCCATCGGGGAAATTGGCACTCTCCAACAATATTCCGCAGAGCTTGGCGCCGTCATGGAGAACGTCGTTTGGCCATTTGATCGCAACACGAAGGTCCCCGCAAAGGATATCGCGCAACGCGTGGGCGGCCGCGACGCCGGCGACAAAGCCGAGTTCCGCGGCCGTGCGCGGTGGCGCTGGATCGATCAGTAGCAGGCTCGCGTGGAGATTGCCTCGCGGCGACGACCAGGCGCGGCCATTGCGCCCCCGGCCCTCGGTTTGGCTATCGGCGATCACCCATAGCCGACCGGGATCGCCACCTTTGGCGCGCGTCAGGCCCTCGTCGTTGGTCGAGGCAAGCTGGCCATGATGAACCAGTCGAAACGCTCTCTCTTGGGCTGGTCCGGCGAGACGATACAGGGCAAAACCACCACAGGCTGCAAAATCAAAACAGCGACCTCGCCGCCGCCACGGTGGCGTCGATGAAGAGGCCAGGATAGGCGAACAAGAACACGACGAGAATGCCGCTCACCGCAAGCACGATACGCGGCGCGGGCGCGGGCCTGTCGAATGCAGGCGCTGGCTCGTCAAAATACATGATCTTGACGATCCGGAGATAATAAAACGCCGCGACCGCGCTCGACAGAACGCCAATGACCGCAAGCGGGTAAAGCCGCGCCTGGATCGCCGCGTTGAAAACATACCATTTGGCGAAAAACCCCGCGAGCGGGGGAATCCCCGCCAACGAAAACATCATCGTCGCGAGAAAGAACGCCATCATGCCGTCGGTCCGGGCGAGTCCGGAAAGATTGGAAATATTTTCGACGCCTTCGCCATTGACCCGCATCGACAATATGCCGGCGAACGTGCCAAGAGTCATCACAAGATAAATCGCCATATAGGCGAGCACGCTGGCGACGCCGGCTTCACCGCCGGCCGCGAGGCCGACAAGCGCAAAGCCGATGTGGCCGATCGCGGAATAGGCCATCAGGCGCTTGAAATTGGCCTGGCCGATCGCGGCGAAGGCGCCGAGCACCATCGAGAGGAGGGAAAGGAATATCACGATCTGCCGCCATTGCGTGGCAATCGCCGGAAACGCGGTCAGGATCACCCGCAGCGTAATGGCGACGGCGGCCATCTTCACCGCCGTGGCAAAAAACGTCGTCACCGGCGCCGGCGCGCCTTCGTAGACATCCGGCGTCCACATATGGAACGGCACGGCCGACATCTTGAAGGCGAGCCCGGTCATCAGAAACACGAGTCCGAAGACGACGCCTAGCGAAGCCTTTCCGTTGATGGTTTCGGCGATGCCGGCGAAGGAAACGGTGCCGGCGAAACCGTAGAGCAGGGAAGCGCCATAGAGCAGCATGCCGGACGATAGCGCACCGAGCACGAAATATTTGAGGCCGGCCTCGGAAGCCCTAATATTGTCGCGATGGAACGCGGCGAGGACATAGAGGGCGAGCGACATCAATTCGAGTCCGAGATAAAGCGCGATGAGGCCCGCCGCCGAGATCAGTATCAACATCCCGAGCGTCGCCAAAAGAATGAGGATCGGAAACTCGAACTTGTCGATTTTTTCGGCAGCCAGAAAATCCCGGCTCATGACCAAGGTGACGAGCGATCCGGCGAGCGTCAGCACCTTCATGAAGCGCCCGAACCCGTCATTAATGAAGGCGCCGTCGAAGACGATAGCATCCGTCTTGCCGCCGAGCAGGATAACCGCGATCGCGGCGCAAAGGAGTCCGGCGGCGATCTCGGTTATCAGCCCGTCCGATTCGCTGCCGCGAATAGCCCCGAGCAGCACGAGCACGAGAACGCCCGCAGCCAGAATGATTTCCGGCAAGCATTGCGCGAGGGCCAGGGAGAGCGATGCCATTCTATTCGGCCCTTAGTCGAAAGAGAGCGGCCGTCTTGGTCTCACCGAGGGCCGCGTCGTAGCCTTTGATGAGGGTGCTTATGGCGGCCGCCGAGGCCTCCAAAACCGGGGCCGGGTAACAGCCGAAGAAGACCGTCAAAGCGACAAGCGGCGCGAACACTGTGGTCTCGCGCCACGAGAGATCGCGGATAGACGCAAGGCTCGGCTTATCGAGAACGCCGAATATGATGCGGCGATAAAGATAGAGCGCGTAGGAGACCGACAAGATAACGCCGGTGGTAGCGAGAAACGCGACCCAGCTGTTGATCCTGAACGTGCCAAGCAAGGTCAGGAACTCGCCGATGAAGCCCGAGGTGCCGGGCAGGCCGACATTGGCGAGCGTGAAGATCATGAAAACCGTCGCGTAGAGCGGCATCCGTGCAACAAGCCCCCCATAGGCCGCGATGTCGCGGGTATGCAGGCGGTCGTAGACGACGCCGACGCAAAGAAACAGGGCAGCCGAGACGAGGCCATGCGAGATCATCTGAAAGACGGCGCCCTGCACGCCTTGCGCGGTCACGCTAAAGAGGCCCATCGTCACGAAGCCCATATGCGCCACCGAGGAGTAGGCAATGAGCTTCTTCATGTCCTCCTGCACCAAGGCAACGAGCGAGGTATAAATGATCGCCACGATCGACAATGCAAAGACAAGCGGCGCGAAATAGGCCGAAGCCTCGGGGAACATTGGCAAGGAGAAGCGGATAAATCCATAGCCACCGAACTTGAGGAGGACGCCGGCGAGCAACACCGAGCCCGCGGTCGGCGCTTCGACATGCGCGTCAGGCAGCCAGGTGTGGACCGGCCACATCGGTGTCTTGACGGCGAGCGAGGCAAAGAACGCGAGCCACAGCCATTTCTGCATCGACGTAGGGAAGTGGGTATGAAGCAAGACGGTGATGTCGGTTGTTCCCGCCACACCATACATCGCCATGATCGCAAGCAGCATCAGCAGCGATCCGGCGAGCGTGTAAAGAAAGAATTTGAAACTCGCGTAGACCCGTCTCGTGTGCCCCCAGATTCCGATGATGAGAAACATCGGAATGAGGCCGCCCTCGAAGAAAAGATAGAAGAGCAAAAGATCGAGCGCGCAGAATACGCCCGTCATTAGGGTTTCGAGAACAAGGAAGGTAATCATATATTCCTTGACGCGAATCTCGATCGATTGCCACGACGCGAGAATGCAGATCGGCATCAGGAAAGTGGTCAGCAAGACGAACGGAAACGAAATTCCGTCAACGCCCATCTTGTAGACGAGGCCGTGACCGAACCAGCCTTTCTCCTCGACGAATTGAAAAGCGGAGGAGGACGGATCGAACCTCGCATAGGTGTAAAGCGACAACAGAAAGACGATGAGAGTGGTGGCGAGCGCCGCGCGGCGGGCGTTTTCCAAGGTCGCCTCGTCGTTGCCGCGCAGGGCGAGGATAAAGGCCGCGCCGGCAAGCGGCAAAAAGACAATGCAGGATAGTATGCCGAAGCCAAACATCAGCGAACTCCCAACGCGACATACCAGGTGATGACGGCGGCGAGGCCGACGAGCATGGCAAAGGCGTAATGGTAGAGGTAGCCGGTTTGCAGCTTGACGACGCGCCCGGTCAGATCGACCACGCGAGCGGCCACGCCGTCGGGTCCAAGCCGGTCGATGATGGCACCGTCGCCACCCTCCCAGAATAGCCGGCCGAGCCAAAAAGCCGGCCGCACGAAAATCATATCGTAGAGTTCGTCGAAATACCATTTGTTGAGAAGTAACTCATAGAGGGGCCTGAAGATCCGCGCCAGCCACGCGGGAATCGACGGCGCCACAACGTAAAACAGCACCGCGACCAAGGAGCCAAAGGCCATCATAAGGGTAGGTAGCCGCCTCGCGAACGCCGGAATATCTTCCCGAGCTTCGAGGATGTGATTATTGGGTCCGAGATACAGGGCCCCTTTCCAAAATTCCCCGGTGCCTTTGCCGATGAAATCATGCGAAAAGACAAGGCCCGCGAACAAGGCACCGATGGCCAGAATGCCCAAGGGAATGAGCATGCTAAGGGGCGATTCATGCGGGTCGAGCGCACGTCCTTCGTGGCCAGGCGCGGCGTGATCGTGCCCAGCCTCATGTCCGGCCGCCTCCCAGCGCGGGGCGCCGAAAAAAGTTAAAAAGACGACCCGCCATGAGTAGAAGGCGGTAAGCCCGGCCGCGGCCGCCGTGAGCACATAACCATAGAAGGCGCCCGCGCGGTCCGACGCAAAGGCCGCCTCGATGATCGCGTCCTTGGAATAATAACCGGAGGTGAGGGGCATGCCCATGAGCGACAAGAAGCCGATCGTCATCATGGCGAAGGTGAAGGGAATCTTCCGCCAAAGTCCGCCCATGTTGCGCATGTCCTGCTCGTGATGCATCGCAATGATGACCGACCCTGCGCAAAGAAATAATAGCCCCTTGAAGAATGCGTGCGTGAACAGATGGAAGATGCCGAGCGAATAACCGCCAACGCCGAGGCCGGTGAACATGTAGCCTAGCTGCGAGCAGGTCGAATAGGCGATGACTTTCTTGATGTCGGGTTGGACGAGGGCGATAGTTGCCGCGAAAAACGCCGTCGTCGCTCCAATGACGGTCACGAAAGAGAGCGCCGCCGGCGCTTGTTCGAAAAGCGGCGAGAGCCTCGCGACCATGAAGACGCCCGCGGTCACCATCGTCGCCGCGTGGATAAGCGCCGAGACCGGAGTCGGACCCTCCATCGCGTCGGGCAGCCAGGTATGCAGCAGGAATTGGGCCGATTTGCCCATTGCGCCCATGAAAAGGAGCAGGCAAGTGATGGTCATCGCGTCCATGTCGAGGCCGAAGACGTGGACGGCCTTGTTGGCGAGGCCTGGCGCCGACGCGAAGATCTGATCGAAGCCAACCGAATTGGTCAGGGCAAAAACGAGAAAAATGCCGAGCAGGAAACCGAAATCGCCGACACGATTGACGACGAATGCCTTGATCGCGGCGGCGTTGGGGGCAGGCTTCTCGTACCAGAAGCCGATCAATAGATAAGAGACAAGTCCGACTCCCTCCCAGCCGAAAAACAGCTGGACGAGATTGTCGGCCGTCACCAGCGTGAGCATGGCGAAGGTGAAAAGCGAGAGAAAGGCGAAGAAACGCGGTCGCGAAGGGTCGTCGGACATGTAGCCGATCGAATAAAGATGCGTGACCGACGACACCGTGGTGACGACGACAAACATCACCGCCGTCAAAGTGTCGATCCTGAGCGACCAATCGACCTGTAACGTCCCGGAGGTAAACCAACTGCCGAGAACCGAAACGCTCGAAGGCGCCGTCCCGAGCGCGACCTGGAAAAAGACGATCCAGGACAAGACGCCCGAGATGAACAATAAACCCGTCGTGACGATTTCACAAGCCCGGTCGCCTATCCACCAGCCGAAAGGCCCAGCGAGCAGAAATCCCAGAAGCGGCAGGAAGACTATCGCTGCATACATCGCGAGCCTCAGCCCTTCATCATGTTGATGTCATCGACCGCGATTGATCCGCGGTTGCGGTAATAGGCAACGAGGATAGCAAGTCCGATTGCCGCCTCTGCCGCCGCGACGGTCAGGATGAACAGTGCGAAAACCTGACCGGTGAGATCGCCGAGAAAAGCCGAGAAGGCAACAAGATTGAGGTTGACCGAAAGCAAGATCAGCTCGACCGACATCAAGACCACGATGATGTTCTTGCGGTTCAAGATTACCCCGGCGACGCCGAGCGTGAACAGAATGGCCGCGACAATCAAGAACTGGGCGAGCGAGATCGTCATGATGGTTTCCCTCCGGCGCTGCGGGCAAGCTTGCAATGCCCGGCTTCAAATTCCTTGCCTCGAGGCAACCTTGCGGACCTCGACCGCCTCGGCCGGCGTCCGCGCGTTCTGGATCGCCACGTTCTGGCGCTTCACGCCGGCCTTGTGGCGCAGGGTCAACACGATGGCGCCGATCATGGCGGTCAACAAGATGAGCCCCGCTGCCTGGAACAGATAAACATATTGGGTGTAGAGCACCCGCCCGAGCGCCATGGTATTCGTCATGCCGGGGGGCATCGGCGTCGTGACATTGGCGATGGATACGGGCCCGATCGTCCAGGCGCCAACGACGAATGCGACCTCGATCAGAACCACGAGGCCAATCAGTCCGCCGGCCGGCAAATATTGCAAAAAACCTTGTTTCAATTCGGTGAAATCGACGTCGAGCATCATGACGACGAAAAGGAACAAGACCGCGACCGCGCCGACATAGACGAAGACCAGGATCATCGCCAGAAATTCCGCCCCGAGCAACAAAAACAGCCCCGCCGCATTGAAAAAGGCGAGGATCAGAAACAGCACCGAGTGGACCGGATTACGCGCGGAAATCACCATGAAGGCGGCCCCAATCATTATCGCCGAGAACAGATAAAAAAACCACGCCGCGATATTCATCGATTAACCCCCGTTTGTCCGGTTCCCAGGCAATTGGATGGAATTGCCCTCTTTGCCGCCTTGACCGAACGCCTACCTATAGGGCGCATCGAGCGCGAGATTGCGCGCGATCTCACGCTCCCACCGGTCGCCGTTCGCCAACAGCCGGTCCTTGTCGAAATAAAGTTCCTCGCGGGACTCGACGGCGAATTCGGCGTTTGGCCCCTCGACGATGGCGTCGACGGGGCAGGCCTCCTGACATAAGCCACAGTAGATGCACTTGACCATGTCTATGTCGTAACGCGTGGCGCGGCGGGTGCCGTCGTTGCGGCGCGGCTCGGCTTCAATCGTGATCGCCTGAGCGGGGCAGATCGCCTCGCAGAGCTTGCAGGCGATGCAGCGTTCCTCGCCGTTGGGATAGCGGCGCAAGGCATGTTCGCCGCGATAGCGTGGCGATTGCGGATTCTTCTCGTGCGGATAATTGAGCGTTGCCTTCGGCTTGAAGAAATAACGCATCGCGAGAACGAAAGCGCCGACGAATTCGGTCAGGAAAACCGCTTTGGCGGCGTGGTCAAGTTTCATTTTCGTTCGTCCTTGCAGGCCAGTGTCACTGTCCCATGCCCGCGCCCCAGCCGGTGAATTGGAGAACACCGGCGACGACGGCAACCATGCCGAGCGACACCGGCAGAAACACTTTCCAGCCAAGCCGCATGAGCTGATCGTAGCGATACCTAGGCACGATGGCTTTCGCCATGGATATCATGAAAAAAACCAGGCAAACCTTCAAAATAAACCAGATCGGACCGGGAACCTCGGTGAACGGAGAAAACGGGACGGGCGAAAGCCAGCCGCCGAGAAACAGAATCGTCGTCAGCGCGCACATCGTGATGATCGCCACATATTCGGAGAGCATGAAAAGCATGTAAGGCGTCGAGGAATATTCGACCATGAAACCGGCGACAAGCTCCGATTCCGCCTCAACGAGATCGAAAGGCGCGCGATTCGTCTCGGCCAGCGCCGAAATGAAAAAGATAACGAACATCGGGAACAGCGGCAGCCAGTACCAGCCAAGTAACCCGAGGCGCGTGTCCTGCGCGGCGACGATATCGCCGAGATTGAGCGTTCCGGCGCAGAGCAGGACGGTGATCATGACAAAGCCGATCGAGACCTCATACGAGATCATCTGCGCCGCGGAGCGCAAG
>JBOHJV010000149.1:0-7904 GCA_050728695.1 Methylocella sp.
TCGTGTGTTTCCGACAGGTTTCGATGAGACGATCGGACAACGATTCGATGATGGCTGGTGCCAAAAGTGGCTCCCCACCATACCAAGCAACACGCAGCTTTTTCAGCGTGGGAGCGTAGTGCTCGACAAGGTTAAGGATTGCATCCTGGACGGGTTCAGACATCTTGGTAGTTGGCTTATTTGAACCTTGAAAACAGTAGTCGCACCCGAAATTGCAATTGAGCGTAGGCGCGATTGCAAGAACCATCACGCTGGGGTCGAAGCGTTGGCGAGCGAACTCGCGTTCCACTACATTAAGCTCATCAATATGGTTTGGAACTAAAAATCCGGCGTACAACAAGTTCTTGAAATGTGAATCAGGGTCCGCGCTATTCGACTTGCTCGGGCGTTCTAAGATCGAAACTTCTTCTGGCGGAAGGAGTGCCGTGGCACCGCTCAGGGTGTTATGCGCTAATGCGCGCCCCTCCAAAAGAGGCACCACGATATTGTATCGAGATTGCTTCACGATAGTCATTTCTTCTTTACCTCTGTCCTCGACACGGCGGTAGCCGCCTGTTTCACGCTTGGCGAAGCGGCTCCTTGGACGTGATCGCCGCTGAGTACGCCAAGCAGATACGACTGCAATGCAGAGAGCGGGTTCACGGCCCATCGGTTGCGGCCAGACTGGTCCGGTCAAGGCGAGGGCGGCGGCTCACGCACCTTCTAATTTCATGGCATCCCTGGCGGCCTTCGCGATGAAGCCTGAACGCGAGAGGCCATGACGTTCGGCATAGCGGTCGATCGCCGTCAAAATATCCTCTGGCAAGGTGATATTGACGCGCATGGTTTTCGGGGCGGGAGATCGTACCGGGACAAGGATGGCAACGCCGGCACGGTTTAACGAATCGGCCATGACGGATTCGAGGAGCGATGGCTCGGGGATCGCCTCGCCTTCTTCGGCGAGCCCTTCGACATGGAACGCAAGAGCTTCTTCAGCTATCGCGCGCGCTTCGTCGAGATCGCGGCCAGCGGTGATGCACCCGGGGAAATCCGGGAAAGAAACGCTGTAGTCGCTTTCCGCTTCCTTATGTATAAGGCCAACATACTGACGCATGGCGCTTACCTTTGATGAGGCCGCCGAAGGGGCAAGCCAGACTGTTTCTCGATGCTTCGTAAGGTGCCTGACGCGATTTCCCGCGAAGGATGCGGCACCGTCACGCGGCCGGGTTTGACTGGATGCTTCAACTGAACGTGACTGCCTTGCTGAGCTACTTTCAACCATCCATCGGCTTCAAGGATGTGGATGACATCACGGCTATTCATGCCAATGTGTAACACTACACACGATGTTTATCAAGTTTGCTTGGCTCCGTTCCCACCGCACGATAGTCCGCGCTCCCTAGGGGACTCGAACCCCTGTTTTCGCCGTGAGAGGGCGACGTCCTAGACCGCTAGACGAAGGGAGCCTGAAGCAGTTGCATCGGGTTCTATAGCGCGGCGGGTGGCGCCGCAAGCTCGCGTTCACCCGAGTGTCCATGCTATCACCCAACGCGGCGTTGTTTGGACTTGCAGACCACGGCAAGCCTCCCACTTCCAATACCGCAACACCAACGATAGTATAAGGGTCATGCTAGATCGCCGCATCGAACTGCCGCGTCCGCCCGCGCCTCGGCCGCGCGATCTGCCGCTCGGCACTTTCGCAACGCTGCGCGTGTTGCGCCGGAACCCGATCGAAACCTGGACTGCAGCGCATTTCGAATGGCCGATTCTTATTGGCCCGACCATCCTCGGCACGGTCGCGGTGGTCAACGATCCCGCCGCGATCCGCCGCGTGTTTGTCGACAATGCCGCCAATTACCGCAAGGATGACTTGCAAAAACGCGTTCTCGGGCCGGGCTTGAGCGAAGGGCTGCTGGAAGCCGAAGGCGACGATTGGCGCGTGCAAAGGCGCACGCTCGCGCCATTGTTCACGCCGAAGACGGTTAGTTCCTTCGCCTCCGCCACCGCCGCCGCGGCGGATGAGCTTGTCGCACGCTGGCTGCGTCTGCGCGAAGGGCTCGTCATCGACATGCAGCCGGAAATGGCGCGGGTGACGCTCGACATTCTCGGGCGGACGATCTTTTCGGACGGGCTTGGGCGGGACTTGGATCGGTTCGCGGTCGCGATCAACCGCTATTTCGCGACCGTTGGCCGGCTCGATCCCTTCGATCTTCTCGATTTTCCCGAATGGCTGCCGCGCTTCACCAAGCTTGGGAGCAGCTCCGCGGAGCATTTTTTTGCTTCCGTTGTCGAAACGCTCATCGCCAGGCGCAAGCGCCGCCTCGCCAAGGATAAGGCCGGCGCGCCCCGCGATATACTCACTCTACTCCTCGAAGCGCAGGATCCGGAAACCGGCGCTGGATTGAGCGATACCGAAGTCAAGGCCAATATCCTAACCTTTATCGGGGCCGGACATGAGACCACCGCCAATGCCCTGACCTGGTCATTGTTTCTTCTCACCCTCTCGGAGGAATGGCGGGCGAGGCTCGCGCTAGAGGCCAGCGCGGTACTCTCCGGTCCCGTCGAGGATTATGCCGCGCGGCTGGTCGAGACGCGGGCCGTGATCGAGGAAGCAATGCGTCTCTATCCGCCGGTCGCCAGCATGAGCCGGCAGGCACTCGGCCCCGACGATCTCGCCGGCAAGCGTATCCGGAAAGGCAGCATGGTCATGGTGTCGCAATGGGTTTTGCACCGCCATCGCGTGCTTTGGGAAAAGCCAGATTGCTTCGACCCGCGCCGGTTTCTTCCCGGTTCGCGCGAAAAAATCGATCGATTTGCCTATCTGCCCTTCGGCGCCGGTCCTCGGGTGTGCATCGGCGCGTCCTTCTCGCTGCAGGAGGCGGCGATCATCCTCGCCTATATCATGCGATCGTTTTCGTTTGAGCTTAAGAAAAACCACGTGGCGATGCCGGTGCAGCGTATCACCCTGCGGCCGGACGGCGGTCTGCCGATGATCCTGCGGCGGCGGGGTCCCAATTGAGCCTCGACGCGCGAATCCAATCACCATTCGAATGGCTAGGCCAACCCGATGACAGAGGAGGGCTGCTTGTCCGTGGCCGAGCCGGGCGGCGATCACTCTCTTTGCTGGCATGGTGCGGGAACGGGCACGGAAGATGCCGCAGTCTACTCGATCGTGGCGAGCAGGAAAGCTAGATATACCTCTCGACTTCCCATCATCCGCTCTAGCTCAACCGGATCGGTGGGCTGGTAATCGGAAGGGAAGACTACCAACTCACCCCTCATATCGTAATAGAGAAGATTTCCTAAATTAATAGTAGCCGATTGCTGCTGCTCAAGATTCACAACTAATTTATCCCGCAACTTGACTTTAGCGGCCAACATTATTGATTCGGTAATGAGTGCTTGAAGCGCAAGAGCCAACACGAAAGTGCAAACAAAAGTATCAAGGAGATGTCCCGATGTCATACTTCGCAAACCCGCTCGTAGCTCCTTATCTGAAAGAGTTTGAAGGCCGGCACCCTCTGGATTAAAAGACGAGGTTCCTGCCGCTCTTTTAGCAAGCTCTCTTGCAAAGTCTCTTATTTGTCTCTGCATATGAGGATTTGAATTTCCCAGGCTCAAGGAGGGGACGGCACCAAGCGCGGGAGTTCCAGCCATAAGCGCATCAGTCAAGCGAGAGAGACTAAAGGTCTTAGTGTTCACACTTTCCGTTGTGTTGGCTAAAATCCTTACCCCTTCATCTGTACTATAGAGTTTTTGGTAAGCCAGAACCGTACCAAAGACGGGGAAGCCAATAACACCCTCTAGGCTTGGAGTTCGCTGTCCTTGTGTGAAGATAGGATTGTTTAATGGACTCCAGGCGTTACTCGATACCATGCCAGCCAGAAAGCTTTGCCATGACTGGTTGGCAAGGACGGGAGGGTTAGGCGAGGTCGTTAGCCACATGGGTGAATTTGGAGGCGGAATAACGTATGGAGGAAAGTCATAGCCTGCGGGTGGTTGGTAACTCCAGGGGTCTGTGTGCCATTTATCGTATTCCGCCAGCGCCAAACGGGCTGCCTCGATGCGGGTTTGTTTCACTTGCAGGGCCAGCCAATTCACCAAAAACTGTTCTTTAGCAGTGGTATAGGTCTTAAAGATTACCATCAAGGCGGCATAAACGGCTGCCCGTCTTTGATTTTTGTCTGTTAAGCCTGTTCGTTCCTGGATCGATAAATCAAAGTTGACGAGGTCGATGTTAAAACTTCGAGAGTTAAAGATTGAGTCCTTAGCACCTACGACCCTAACGGGCTGAGTCGAAGGAATGCCCAAGGGTGGATTTTGTATTGGGCCAGAATATATGGTTCCCCCAGGTGTAACCACGGGCGTAGCCAGAACGGGCGTAACCACAGTGGAAGGGTTGATCGTGAAAGATTGCTGGGGAGCAGCGGTTGTGACGTATGTGTTGATGATGGCTCCGGTCGAATCCTTAATTCGCCATTGTGTACCAGGGGGCATAGACCGATAAAGGCTCGTCGTAACTCCAGGACGCAACATTAATTCGGCCTTTTCAATTGGGTCTCCCCAAGGGTTGGTTTCCCCAAGGGGCAGAGAGTACAGCCTGACCATCGAGGAGGTATTGTTGGTGAAGGTGATCTGAAGTTCACTCACGGATTATCTCCAGTTTGAGCAATTAACTCCTCGAAGCTCGATTAAGGAACCGCGGTTCGGACGGGAGATAGTTTTTGAGCATCCGCTTATGTACCGTTCCTGCCCCAGGATGGCGGACCCTGCTGAGGAATCAGCCAAGGTTTTCTTCGCACCCGAGGTTCAACGGTACACTGCAGTGACTTCGACCGCAATTCCCGTTTCGCCTCGTGATTCCCCCCGCTCACAGGCGGCGTCTGCCCAGATCACGGCATTGGCTAGTTTTCCCCCTGGCATCGTGCCCCTCGAGAATTTCTACGCCGTTGGCGCGAAGGCATCTTCCAGATACCAAGTGGGGCTGGCGAAATTAGCCTCTGCTGCTGGCGCTTGGGTCTGCATCTAGCCGAGCGGATAGGCCGCCTCGACGACATAGGGGCCGCCGCCGGTCGATGCCCGCGACGAGAACAAGACAAAGCGCTTCGCGTCGAAATGGCGGGAAAAAAAATACCCCCGCGCGGCAAGATATTCGGCGACGCCGGCCCAGGACACCGCGCGCAGCCGGGCGAGCGTGACGTGGGGCGTAAATTTGCGCGGCTCGGGCGCAATGCCGATGCGCCGCATGAGCCTTTCTTGCTGGGCCTGAAGTTCGACCAAGGGTGGGGCAGGCTTGGCCCTGGCGACGAGGGCCCTGGGCTTGGCGCCGCCGAAGGTACAGAGTTCCTCGATCGTCACGGTGAAAGGCGGCCGCCGGATTTTTTCGAGGGTCGCATGGATATCGCGTGCCGTCGAATCGTCGATATCGCCGATGAAGCGCAAGGTCAGATGGTAGTTTTCCGCTTCGATCCAGCGCGCGCCGGAAATGCCGCCGCGCAGCATGGAAAGGTCCATTGCGAGCTCAAAAGGGATTTCGAGGCCCGTGAACAAACGGGGCATGGATCCCTCCTGCCGATGCCAAGCCGCGAATCATCGCGGCAGACGGGCTAAGGCGTATAGTTACAACATTATAGCGAAGATTCGGCGCGAAGGGAAATTTGGTGCGAGAAAACGCGCGGGTTATTTGCTCCGCACGGCTTTTGCACCGAATTGGTCCACCAACGCGCGGACGTCGGGAAGTATGCCTTTGACAATGCGTTCGACGCCAGCGTGATTGGGATGCAATCCATCGCCAAGTTTAAGGGCCGGCTTGCCCGCCACCCCTTCGAGAAAAAACGGATAGAGCGGCGCGTCGTATTTTTTGGCGAGGGCGGGAAAGATCGCGTCGAAGCGCGTTTTGTAATCCTGGCCGAGGTTTGGCGCGGCCCTCATGCCCGCGATCAAGACTTTGATATTGCGCGCCTTGAGCTCGCCAAGAATGGCGTCGAGCGCGGCCTTCGTCACTGCAGGATCGACCCCTCGCAGCATGTCGTTGGCGCCAAGCTCCAGGATCACGCCATCGGCGCCATCGCTGAGCGCCCAATCGAGCCTCGCCTGGCCCCCGGAAGCAGTATCGCCGGAGACCCCGGCGTTGACGATCGTCACACGATAGCCTTCCGCGCGCAGCGTCCTTTCGAGCACGGCGGGAAAGGCGTCGGCGGCGGCCAGCCCATAACCCGCGGTGAGACTGTCGCCGAAGGCAATGATCTTTAAGGGCGGCGTTTCTTTTGCGGCGGGCCGGACGGGGCGAGACAGCGCCGCCAACAAAAGTGCCCCCGATAATTGCAGGAAAGCGCGGCGATGGCCATATCCGCCAGGCCTCGACCGTGGCATCGGATTAGGCAAGGCGGTTTTGCGTGCGGTTTCGGAGGATGGATGGCGGAGCCGGCGGTTGAACTCGAAAATGTGCATCTAAGCCTGGGACGCGGCGCGGCGAGAGTTCATATACTCAAGGGAATATCGCTGAAAATAGGGCGCGGCGAAACAGCTGCCCTCACCGGGCCTTCGGGCTCGGGCAAATCCACCCTTCTCATGGTGATGGCGGGCCTTGAGAGGCCCGATGCGGGCTCGGTCAAGGTTGACGGTATTAGTCTCGGCCGCTTTGGCGAGGACGCGCTCGCGCGCTTTCGGGGTGCGCGGATTGGCATCGTGTTCCAGTCGTTTCACCTCATTCCGACCATGACCGCGCTTGAAAATGTCGCAATTCCGCTCGAACTGGCGCGGGTTGCCGAGGCATTCGCCCGGGCCAGCGCCGAGCTCGCCGCCGTCGGCCTCGATGATAGGCTTGGGCATTATCCGGCGCAATTGTCGGGCGGCGAACAGCAGCGCGTCGCGCTTGCCCGCGCGTTGGCGCCGAACCCTTCCATCCTCGTCGCCGACGAGCCGACCGGAAACCTCGACGAGGCGACAGGCGCGGGCATCATCGACCTCATCTTCGCCTTGAAGCGCGATCGCGGCGCGACCTTGCTCTTGGTCACCCATGATCCCGCGCTCGCCAGCAAATGCAAGCGTAGAATCGAACTGCGCTCCGGCCGCATCGAGGACTCCACCGCAGCAGCCGTGCCAAACCGAGCATAATGGTTCACGCGTAGGTCTTGCGAATGGCAGTGGGCGCTCAGCCTTGCGAAAACCGGGGCGGTGGTACGCCAATTGGCCGAGCGCTACGACGCCCTCTTCGTTGACACCCAAGCCGCGTTCGAGAGTGTCATGACCGAATTGCATCCGATGGCGCTGGCCGGGGATCGCATACATCCGAATTTGACGGGGCATATCATCCTGATGCGCGCCTTTCGCAATGCCGTGGGTTGCCCGTATGTTGGACGAGGAAGCCCATGACGCCTCCGGTTGATTCGTTGGGCCGAAGCCAAGGGCGAGCCTGTTTTTCCGCGTTGCCAGTGCTCAGCAACTTACAAATATGAGACCCGCAAGCTCTGGAAGTGCAAGGCTTGCGCGCATCAATTCAGCGTCACGACTGGCACCGTCTTTGCCAGCCGCAAAATGCCGATCCGTGGTATTCTTCTTGCCATCGCGATCTTTGTAAACGGTGCGAAAGGTCATAGCGCGCTGCAACTCTCTCGCGACCTCGATTGCCAATACAAGACGGCTTTTGCGTGGCTCACAAAATTCGTGAAGCGCTTGTCGATGAAGCGAAGGATCAGACTGCTTCAGGCCGGGTCGAGATCGACGGCGCCTATTTCGGCGGCTACGTCAAGCCGGCCAATTGGAAAGAGAACCGCCGCGACCGGCGCCTTGCGATCAAACAAAACGGCAAGCGCCTGGTTGTTGTTATGCGCGAGCGCAATGGAATTACGTTCCGTTTGTTTTTCGCACCGAAGCTCAATCATCGCGACTATCGCGCGGCGCGTTGACGACAATGCGACCATCCG
>JBOHJV010000150.1:0-7889 GCA_050728695.1 Methylocella sp.
CGAAATCTCGTCCTCGCAATCATCCGCCGAGCCGGGCTAAGCGTGCCCGAAGCCCGCGAAAATTTCCGCGAAGACCGCCCCGCCGCAATCGCCGCCGTAACCGGAAAGATTCTTTGCATGACCCTAGCTTCTTTCGGCTTGGCATTGACAATAGCGACCAGATACCACCTATGTGGTCGCAAACGGAGTCATAGCCTTGGGAGGATGCCATGACAATTTCCCGCCGGAGTGTTTTGCTGCAGGGTTCCGCGATCGGAGCTGGCCTTATCGCCACCAACCTGCCTGGCATCACCGCGCTCGCGCAAGGGCAGCCGCCGCAGCGCCGTTCCCTCGGCGATCTGCAATTGAACGATCCCATCATTCAGGCGTGGCGCGACGGCGTCGGGCAATTGAAGCAAGCGAGCGGCACGGTTAGCTGGGCGAACTTCGCCGCCATTCACGGCAACGCGAGGGATTTCAACCTGTGTCCGCACGGCAACTGGTACTTTCTTCCCTGGCACCGGGCATTTCTGCTCATGTACGAGCGGGCGGTGCGGCAGCTCACCGGGCACGCCGACTTCGCGCTGCCCTATTGGGATTGGACCGCCGATCGTCAGCTGCCCGCGGCTTTCACTCAGCCAACCTTTAATGGCCAACCAAATCCGCTGTATGAATCGCAGCGGGATATGTCGCCGACCGATTCGCTCCCCGACGAGATCGTCGGTCAACCCGTCATCACCACGATCCTCGGCGAGACGCCTTACGAGACTTTCGGAACGAGCCGGCCGAATGGTCAGGACTCTCTCGCCCAGTCCTGGATTAACTGCGAAGGCTGCGGCGTTTCTGGCACGCTAGAGGCAACGCCGCATAACAACGTCCACAACATCGTGGGCGGGCTGATGGGCGGGACCCAGTCGGCGCTCGATCCGATCTTCATGATGCATCATTGCAACATCGACCGGATCTGGGCGGTGTGGAATGTCAATAACCAGAATTCCAACGATCCGCTTTGGACCGGCATGACGTTCCAGAACAATTTCTACAATCCGGATGGAACCTTCTACTCGCCGGTGGTCTCGGATCTTTATACGCCGGAAAATCTTGGCTACACGTACGGGCTCGCGCCAGCGCCCGCGACAGTGGCGGCGCCCGCGATCGTGGCGCTCGGCGACAAGATCACGACCCTCTTTGCCACGCCCAACGTGAGCAGTGTCGCCGGGGTAAAGACCTTCGTGGCGCAAAATGCCGGGCAGGCAACAGCGGCTGCGAACAAGCCTCTCGATATCGCGGTCGAGGTTGATCGCAATCTCATGGCCGCGGTCGCCCGGCGCACGGCGCCCGACACCGGCGGCGAGCTGCTCGATTTCAATAAGGCGCGGGAAGTGCGCGCGTCGGGCACGCGAGCGCTCGCGTTTATTCGGGACATCGCGGTCGCGCGGCATAAGAACACCTTGTACAGGGTCTTCATCGACTGCGATTATCTCTCCCGAGCGACGCCGATTTCCGACCCTCACTATGTCGGCACCTTCGGGATCTTCGGCGACCATGGCGGCCATGGCGGCAGGCCGGCGGCAAAGCCGTCGATCGCGGTCGATCTGACACGCGCGATAAAACGCGTTTATGGCAGCGCGACGGAGCCGAGCGGCCGCATCCGGCTTCAGATCCTGCCAGTGCCCAACAGCGTGACCGCCGGCCCAGCGGGAACCGCCACGCCGGGGCGGATCGAGGTTGCGTTCGTCTCCGCCTAAAACCATATCAAGGCATTGGGCGATGCCGCGTCTGGGACGGAGCACATGGATGGTCGCCGGTCATGGTTGAGGGGCGTTTGGAGCGCGCTGGCGGTGGTGTTTGCTTCTGTAGGCGCTGGGGTCGCCGAGGGCGACCAGGCGATTGCGACGATCGATAAGCCGGCCGCCGTCACCGCAGCGCCCGCGGTGGAGGGCATCGAGCCGGCGCAAGCCCAACGCGTGATCATCAAGGTCACGGGGTTTCAGCCGCCAACCGAGGGCGCCGTGCAGGTTGTCGTCAAGGCGCGGGTGGACGACTCCGGAGCGGAGCGGGAAATCGGCCGGTTCGGCATTTTTCCGAACGCTGAATTCAAGGCAGCCGAGCCGTCCAAGGCGCAACGCTTCGGGCTTGCGTTGCCGAAGGAGCTTGCGCGCGGCGGTCCCGTGAAGTTGAACGTTTATCTCGTTCCGCTCAGGGGGGAAGGCAAGGGCGCCCGCCTCGAGCTTGGCAGCGCCGAAATCCGCTGATATAAGAGTCTGTCTCAAAAGCCTCCCCCTCATCCTGAGGAGGAGGCGAAGCCCGTGTCTCGAAGGATGCGGAGCCCAGTCCTCTCATCCTGAGTTTATCGAAGGACGAGACGGCGCATTTGGCGCCTCCTCGAGGGTGGTATTTGCGGCGTTCGGCAGCTCGCGCCCATGCGGCCGTTGCGGCGGGGTGTCAAGTTCGTTGCGCAACATAGCCTCTTTGGCGGTTGCGGCTCAGGGGCGCACCTGTTACGTGAATTTTGGTTAACCGTAAGAAATCCTTGACGATATCGAGCCGTCCGGCACCGATGCAATGACAAGCGATTGAAATCGCTCTAAGTCAAAAGGGAGGGTATCATGCGAGGCACTGACGGCAAGAGAAGCGCGGCCTTTCGGGCGCGGGGATTTGCGGCCCTTTGGGCCGTGCTCGCCGCGGCGGCGGGCGGCGGCGCCTCGGCCGCTCCAACCGAGACGGTGCTCTACTCCTTCACGGGCGGCAGCGATGGGGCTAATCCCGGAGCCGGCCTGATTGCCGACAGCAGCGGCAATCTCTATGGCACGACAGCAAGCGGTGGCGTGCCGGGATGCACCGTATTCGCGCTCGGACCCGGATGCGGCGTGGTGTTCAAGCTGACGCCGAGCGGGACCGAGACGGTGCTGCATGCCTTTACGAACGGCAGCGACGGGGGGGGTCCCGCAGCCGGCCTGATTGCCGATGGCAAGGGCAATCTCTATGGCACGACCGAATTCGGCGGCGCGGCGAATGACGGCGTGGTGTTCAGGCTCTCGCCGGGCGGGACCGAGACGGCGCTGCACACCTTTACGGGCGGCAACGACGGGAGTGGTCCCTCCGGCCTGATTGCCGACAGCAGCGGCAATCTCTATGGGACGACAACCTATGGCGGCGCGTTCAGATGCGGCGATGAGTTCTCGCAACAATGCGGCGTGGTGTTCAAGCTCTCGCCGAGCGGGACCCTGACGGTGCTGCACTCCTTTATGTTTTTGGGCGGCGACGGCAATAGTCCCTTTGCCGGCCTGATTGCCGACGGCAGCGGCAATCTCTACGGCACGACATTGGATGGCGGTGCGTCGGCGAGCATGTTTCAATTGGGATGCGGCACGGTGTTCAAGGTCACGCCGGGCGGGACCGAGACGGTGCTGCACTCCTTTACCGGCGGCCCCAGCGACGGGGCTAATCCCCGAGCCGGCCTGATTGCCGACAGCAGCGGCAATCTCTATGGCACGACAGAGTTTGGCGGCGCGTCGGGACCGGGATGCGCCGTTGGCGTTGGGTGCGGCGTGGTGTTCAAGCTCTCGCCGGGCGGGACCGAGACGGTGCTGCACTCCTTTACCGGCGGCAGCGACGGGGGTGGTCCCGCAGCTGGCCTGATTGCCGACAGCAGCGGCAATCTCTATGGCACGACAGGCGGGGGCGGCGCGTCGAATGCCGGCGTGGTGTTCAAGCTCTCGCCGGGCGGGACCGAGACGGTGCTGTACTCCTTTAAGGGCGGCAGCGACGGGAGTGGTCCCTCCGGCGTGATTACCGACAGCAGCGGCAATCTCTATGGCACGACAGCCTTTGGCGGCGCGTCGGGACAGGGCGTGGTGTTCAAGCTGACCGGCACGGGGTTCGTCCCGGCGGTGCAATTCGCCTCCTTCAGCTCGTCGGTTTCGGTCGATTTCGGCAAGACGGCGAACATGGATTCCTTCGAAATTCAGTCGAGCTTCACCTTGGGGGGCACGAGCAAGGGGATTAATCCTCCCGACGAGTCGGTGACGCTCAAGGTTGGCACTCTTGCCCTGGCCGTTCCGCCCGGCTCCTTCACCGGGACAGTCACGTCGAGCGCTTTTGGGCCGTTCAAATTCGCCGGTACGATCAGTGGCGTAACTTTGAACGCGGCGATCGCGCCGACGGGGGCCAAGCGATTCTCGTTCCAGGCGGGGGCTCATAACGCAAGTCTAACTAGGACTAAAAATCCGGTTCCGGTGACCCTGATCATCGGCGGCAACAACGGCGCGACCTCGGTCACCGCCACCATTAAGTAAGAGCCTGCCTCAATAAAGCTTGGACGAGGTCGAGTTGCAAGATTCCCCGCGTCGAGGCCTCTCGGCGCGATGATTCGCATGTGGAGCGGGGAACACCGGGCGCGCGCGGCGGGTCAACCGTGCCGCCGGTGGCCATTATGATTGATTTGCCGCATTTATTTGCGCAAACCGCTTCATTCCGCTTGTAAATGCCTAATTGTTTCCCAGTTCGTAAAAAGGGCGCCGCGCGGCTCAACCGTCCCCGGCGCGCCAGGACCGATGCCAAGAAACCCCATAAAGAGGCGCCGATGCCGGATCTTCCTCGATTGATCGCCTTCGACGCCGACGATCTCGCGGTGATCGCGGCAAATCTTCAAGATGCCCTGGTGCGGGTCGGCGACATGGCCTTTTTGCCCCAATCGAAACAATTCGCGATGGTCGCTTCGAGGTTCGATTGGGCGCGGGCCGCCGCGAAACAAAGGGGACGCCCTTGCTGCGAGCGAGTTCGGACTGGCATGCATATCGGGCGCGTGCTCAAGGTCGCGTGCCGGGGCTTTCATTGTCGCGACGAGGCGCTCATTCTCAATCTCCTGCACGTCGGCTTTAGGGAGACCGACCCGCCGCAAGGTTCCGTGGAGTTGATCTTTTCGGCCGGCCGGGCGCTGCGGCTCGAGGTCGAATGCCTCGAAGCTGAAATCCTCGATCTTGGCTTTCGCTGGCGGGCAAGGTCGGCGCCCCAGCATTTTTTTGGCGACACGCGGCAAAGGGCCTGACCGCCTTCGCTCTGGATCTGTGACAAAATTGCATCGACCCGAGGCCTTACCTGAAGGAAAGGGCAGTCCCGCTTGCTCCGGGCCGCAACTCATGCGATAGAGTTTGCGATCCTTGTCGACATAATGGACTGCCAAAATGATCCTCCGGAAGCTTGGTGCGGCGGGCGTGTGCCTGGGCATGATGGTGTTGCCGGTTCCCTCGCAGGCGCGGCCGGTGGGAACCGTCGAGGGAATGCCGTTTTTTGGTCTCCCCTATCCCGCCTGGTATGTCTATCATCGCCCAAGAATGGAATGTTATGCCTTTCAACCGGTCGAGACCCCGGATGGTCCCCGGATCGAAGTCATTTGGATCTGCGGGGCTCCCGTTATCGCGAAATATTAAGTCGCGCGACCCTGGCGGCACTTGAACTGCATTTGTCCAACCGGATGCGCGCGGCCGCGGCGCCGGTCCCGGGACATCGATTGCTGCCTGGCCGGGGGTGGGGTCGCGGCAGGGTGTCCGGCCGTGGCGTAAGCCGCTATGATTGTCTCGTTCGGGGTTCAAACCCTCGCCTTTTGGGCGAGGGTTATTGTGTGGGATGACCTTCAATTTCCTGCTCAACAACGCCGTGACGTTCCGGGACCGCCCGCTGCGCGGCTGGGGCATGCTGCACGGACTGCTGCTATTTTACGCAGCCTGCTCGTTGGGGGCACTCGTCAACGTGAGCTTTGCCGACTTTCTGCATAATGCTGGACTAGCGTGGTATCTGGCGGGCATCTGCGGGTTGGCTATTACGTCGGTCTGGAACTATGCCGTGAATACCGTCCTGACGTGGCGCCGCGATCGCCCGCTATAGACATGACATCTAGCCGCGCCGCCAACTGTCGTATATTACACCTTGAGTTTCCTGCCGGCGCGGCAAAACGTGGAAGACAACGGTGCACCGGACCGGTCCTTTTAATCCTGCTTTTGGAGCCGAGAGTATCGGTCTCGAGGACGCGCACGGCATTTCTTCCAACTGTGAGGCTCCGCGTCACGTGGAAGAAGCGGTCCAGCGCGGCGCGGCGATTGGCGCGCAAGGCGGAGCGCTTTCCGCCGAAACGGGAATTCATACCGGCCGCTCAAGCAATGACAAGTTCACCATGCGCGGCGCCTGGTCAGCCCCGGCCGACGCCGCTCGTTTGTAGTATGAGTGCATTGACGGCCTCGAAGCTAGCATAGGCGGCGAAGCTGGTCGGGATTTTGAGGCCGCCCGCGCGGAAAGTATGAGCACGAAACTTCAGGAGGAAAAGTATATGGACGCTATCGTGAACAGTCCGACAACCAACGGCAAGCTCCGCGCCTGGGTTGGCGAAATGGCGGCGCTGTGCAAGCCCGACCAGGTCGTCTGGATAGATGGAAGCCAGGAGGAGTACGACCGGTTGTGCCAGACGATGGTCGACGCCGGTACGTTCATTCGCCTTAGTCCCAAGAAGCGTCCGAATTCCTATTTGGCCCGTTCGCACCCGTCCGACGTAGGCCGGGTCGAGGACCGGACCTTCATTTGCGCAACCAGCAAGGACGCCGCCGGCCCCACTAACAATTGGGCGCCACCGGCTGAAATGCGCGCGACCCTGCGCGGGCTGTTCGACGGCTGCATGGCCGGCCGTGCGATGTACGTTATCCCATTCAGCATGGGGCCGATCGGCTCGCCCATTGCCAAGATTGGCGTGCAGCTCTCCGATAGCCCCTATGTCGTCACCAATATGCGGATCATGACCCGCATGGGAAAGGCCGTGCTCGATGCGCTTGGCGGCGACGGCTTCTTCATTCCATGCATGCACTCGGTGGGCGCGCCGCTCAAACCAGGACAGAAGGACGTGCCGTGGCCGTGCGACGGCGACATCAAACGCAAATACATCGTCCATTTCCCCGAGACCTACGAGATCTGGTCCTATGGCTCCGGCTATGGCGGCAATGCTCTCCTCGGGAAAAAGTGTCTCGCGCTGCGCATCGCCTCGGTCATGGCGCGCGACGAAGGCTGGCTCGCCGAGCATATGCTGATCATGGGCATCCAAGCGCCGAACGGCGAGAAAACCTATCTCGGCGCGGCCTTCCCGAGCGCGTGCGGCAAGACCAATCTCGCGATGCTGGTGCCGCCGAAAGGGTTTGAAGGCTGGAGAGTCAGCACCGTCGGCGACGACATAGCCTGGATCAAGAAGGCTCCGGACGGGACACTCCGCGCGATCAATCCGGAGGCGGGGTTCTTCGGCGTCGCGCCCGGCACGAACGGGCAGTCCAATCCCAATGCGATGCAGACCATCGGCAAGAACTGCATTTTCACCAATACCGCACTTACCGACGACGGCGATGTCTGGTGGGAGGGGATGACCGACAAGCCGCCGGCGCATCTCATCGACTGGAAGGGCGAGGACTGGACGCCCGGCTGCGGGCGCCCCGCCTCGCATCCAAACGCCCGTTTCACGGCGCCGGCGAGCCAATGTCCATCGATCGACCCGGATTGGGAAAAGCCGGAAGGCGTGCCGATCTCAGCGTTCGTCTTCGGCGGCCGCATGAGCAAGGACTTGCCGCTCGTGTTCCAGGCCTTCAACTGGAGCCATGGCGTCTATATCGCCGCAACGATGGGTTCCGAAGCCACGGCGGCCGCGATCGGCCAGGCAGCGATGCGCCGCGATCCAATGGCGATGTTGCCGTTCTGCGGCTACAACATGGCCGATTATTTCGGCCATTGGCTCAATGTCGGGCGCCGCATTTCCAATCCGCCGCAGATTTTCCGGGTCAACTGGTTCCGCAAAGACGAGAACGGCAAGTTCATCTGGCCGGGCTTTGGCGATAACATGCGCGTGCTGAAGTGGATCGTCGACCGCGTGCACGGTCGCG
>JBOHJV010000151.1:0-7741 GCA_050728695.1 Methylocella sp.
GATATCTTGAAAGCTAAGATCGATGCCGGAGCGCACCGGGCGATCACCCAATTTTTTTTCGAAAACGAAATCTATTTGCGTTTTCTCGATAGAGTGCGGGCGAAGGGAATCGATATTCCGATTACTCCGGGCATCGTTCCGGTGCAAAGTTTCAAGCAGACGGCGAAGTTCGCCAGGCGGGCCGGGGCCGCCATCCCGCAATGGCTCGCCGATCGCTTCGAAGGGCTCGACGACGATCCGCAAACACGAAAGCTCGTCGCCGCGACAGTCGCCGCCGAACAGGTTCTCGATCTCGTCGATCATGGCGTCAGGGATTTTCATTTCTACACGATGAACCGCGCCGACCTTGTCTATGCGATCTGCCATCTTCTGGGACTGCGCCCGAAAATCGTGCAAGAGGCCGCTTGATGACGCGAAGGCTTACGGGAGAAGAAACGCGCGCCGCACTTCAATCCGCCGCCCACGAAAGAATTTTGGTGCTCGATGGCGCCATGGGCACGATGATTCAGCAACACAAGTTTGGCGAGAGTGAATTTCGCGGCGCGCGCTTCGCGGATTGGCCGCGCGACCTGCGCGGCAACAACGATCTCTTGAGCCTCACCCAGCCGCGGGTGATCAAGGACATTCATCTTGCCTATTTTGAGGCCGGCGCCGACATCGTCGAGACGAATACATTTAATTCGACACGGATCTCCCAGGCCGATTACGGCATGGAGGAGCTGGTCGCCGAACTGAATTTTTGCGCGGCGCGACTCGCCCGCGAGGCGGCGGACGCGGCGGAGCAATGGGACGGCAACCGCCGCTTCGTCGCCGGTGCGTTGGGGCCGACCAATCGCACCGCTTCGATTTCTCCCGACGTCAATAATCCGGGCTTTCGCGCGGTGAATTTTGATGAATTGCGCGAGGCCTATGCCGAGGCGGCAGAAGCGCTGATCGAGGGCGGCGCGGATATTTTGATCGTCGAGACGATCTTCGACACTCTAAATGCCAAAGCCGCGCTCTTTGGCATCGAGAGCGCCTTTGAGAAGTGCCGCCAACGCTTGCCCGTCATGATTTCCGGCACGATCACCGATTTGTCCGGCCGTACTCTGTCCGGCCAGACGCCAACCGCATTCTGGCATTCGCTGCGCCACGCAAAACCCTTGACGATCGGCCTCAATTGCGCGCTCGGCGCGCGCGAGATGCGCGCCCATCTCGCCGAGCTTTCCAAGATCGCGGATACGCTCGTCTGCGCCTATCCCAACGCCGGTCTGCCAAACGAGTTCGGTCTTTATGACGAGAGCCCCGAATATATGGCCTCTCAGGTCGGCGAATTCGCGGAAGCCGGTCTCATCAATATCGTTGGCGGCTGCTGCGGCACGACGCCCGCGCATATTCAGGCGATCGCCGCGCGCGTCAAAGGGATTGCGCCGCGAATAGTGCCGCATATGGAACCTTTGCTGCGTTTATCCGGCTTGGAGCCGTTTGTGCTCGCGCCAGAGATTGCGTTTGTCAATATCGGCGAGCGCACCAATGTCACCGGCTCCGCCAAATTCCGCAAATTGATCAAGGAGGGGGATTTTTCCGCCGCGCTCGATGTCGCGCGCGATCAAGTGGCGATGGGCGCGCAGATCATCGATGTCAACATGGACGAAGGCCTCCTCGATTCCGAAAAGGCAATGGTCGAATTCTTGAATCTCATCGCTGCCGAGCCCGACATTTCGCGTGTGCCGGTGATGATCGATTCATCGAAATTTCCGGTCATCGAGAGCGGTCTGAAATGCGTGCAAGGCAAGGCAATCGTCAATTCCATCTCGATGAAAGGAGGGGCCGATAGATTTGTCGCGGAGGCGAAAACCGTGCGCGCCCATGGCGCCGCCGTTGTCGTGATGGCCTTCGACGAGAAAGGCCAGGCCGATACGCGCGAACGCAAGGTCGAGATTTGTTCGCGCGCCTACGACATCTTGACCAAGGACGCCGGTTTTCCGCCCGAGGACATCGTCTTCGATCCGAATATTTTCCCGGTCGCGACCGGCATCGAGGACCATGATAATTACGGCGTCGATTTCATCGAGGCGGCGCGGGAAATTCGCAAGCGGTTCCCGCGCGTTCATATTTCCGGCGGCGTTTCCAATCTTTCCTTCTCGTTTCGCGGCAACGAGCCGGTGCGCAAGGCCATGCATTCGGTGTTCCTCTATCACGCGATTGCCGCTGGCATGGACATGGGCATTGTCAACGCGGGCCAGCTCGCGGTCTATGCCGAAATCGAACCGGACCTTCGCGAGGCCTGCGAGGACGTCGTCCTCAACCGGAGGCCGGACGCCACCGAAAGATTGCTCGCGCTCGCCGAAAGCTACAAGGGGCAAGAGACGCAGACCGCCGAAAGGAACCTTCTCTGGCGCGGCGAGCCGGTCGAGAAGCGGCTCGAACATGCGCTCGTCAATGGGATTACCGAGTTCATCGACCGCGATGTCGAGGACGCGCGCAGACTTGCGGCCAAACCGCTCGATGTCATCGAAGGGCCGCTGATGGCCGGCATGAACGTCGTCGGCGATCTTTTCGGCTCGGGCAAGATGTTTTTGCCCCAGGTTGTCAAATCCGCACGGGTGATGAAACAGGCCGTCGCTTATCTTTTACCTTTCATGGACGAGGAAAAGCGAAAGGCCGGAGCGGGCGAGCGATCGAGCGCCGGCAAGATTCTCATGGCGACGGTGAAGGGCGATGTGCACGACATCGGCAAGAACATCGTTGGCGTGGTGCTCGCCTGCAACAATTACGAGATCATCGATCTCGGCGTGATGGTTCCCGCGGCGAAAATTCTCGCCACCGCGCGGGAAGAAAAGGTCGATGCCATTGGCCTGTCGGGACTGATTACGCCCTCGCTCGACGAGATGTGCTTTGTCGCCGCCGAGATGGAGCGCGAAGGTTTCGATCTGCCGCTCCTGATTGGCGGCGCCACGACGAGCCGGGTTCACACCGCGGTCAAGATTCATCCAAATTATGTCAGTGGCCAGACGGTCTATGTCACCGACGCGAGCCGCGCGGTCGGCGTCGTGCAATCGCTACTTTCGGCGCAGTCCCGCGCCCGCACCATCGCGACGGTGCGGGCCGAGTACGCCAAAGTCGCGGAAGCGCATCGACGGGGCGAGGCCGATAAGCAAAGGCTGCCGCTAGCAAAAGCGCGGGCGAACGCTTTTAAACCTGATTGGACGAGCTACGCGCCGCCGCGCCCAGTATTTTGCGGCACAAGGGTGTTTCGCACCTATCCGGTCGCCGAGCTTGTCCCCTATATCGATTGGACGCCGTTTTTCCAGACCTGGGAAATGCGCGGCCGCTATCCCGCGATTCTTGACGATCCAAAGCAGGGCGAGGCGGCAAGACAGTTATTCGACGACGCGCGGCAAATGCTCAACCGCGTCGTCGAGGAAAATTGGTTCGATCCCAAGGCCGTCATCGGCTTCTGGCCCGCGAACAGCGTTGGCGATGACGTCATGCTCTACACGGGCGAATCGCGAACAAGCGAGCTCGCGACGTTCTTCACCTTGCGCCAGCAGTTGTTCCGCCGCGACGGGCGTCCCAATCTCGCCCTCGCCGATTTCATTGCCCCGGCCGGGAGCGGCAAGGCGGATTACATCGGCGCTTTCGTCGTCACTTCGGGCGCCCAGGAAGGCAAGATCGCCGACCGCTTCGCCAAGGCGAACGACGACTATGGGTCGATCATGGTGAAGGCGCTCGCCGACCGCCTTGCCGAGGCTCTTGCCGAACGCATGCATGAACGCGTGCGCCGCGAGTTCTGGGCCTATGCGCCAGATGAATCCTTGACCGGCGAGGAAAGGCTAACCGAATCCTACCGCGGCATTCGACCGGCGCCAGGCTATCCGGCGCAGCCCGATCACACCGAGAAGGCCACCTTATTCCGCCTGCTCGCGGCGGAGCGGCGGATTGGCGTGACGCTGACCGAGAGTTTCGCGATGTGGCCCGGCGCTTCGGTGTCCGGACTCTATCTTTCGCATCCGGACGCGCATTATTTTGGGGTCGCGAAGATCGAACGCGATCAGGTCGAGGATTATGCGCGGCGCAAGGGGATGCGCGTGGCGGAGGCCGAGCGCTGGCTCGCGCCGGTGCTCAATTACGATCCCTCCTCGCTGGTTGCGACCGCGGCGGAGTGAGCCGCATTTGGCGGCGGCGGCGCGCAAGCCGCCGGCGAAGGAAACCGAAGCTGGATTTTCAGGCCCGGCGCGTTGTCGACCATTTCAATGTGAGCCGCATGGAGACGGGCGACGGCGGCGACGAGGCTGAGGCCGAGCCCGTTGCCAGGAGTGCTGCGGCTTCGTTCAAGACGGTAAAAGCGTTTGAAGACGTGTTGATATTCATCGAGGGGAATTCCCGGACCGTCATCGGCGACCGAAATGACGCCGCCCCCGTCGGTCTGTTTGACTTCCACGGTCACTTGACCCGCTTCGCGGCCATGTTTGATGGCGTTATCGACGAGATTGGCCACCGCACCGAACAGGAGATCTCTGTCGCCCCTGGCAGGGACGCAAGAATCTCCGACAGCCTTGAGCTGCCCACCTTTGTCCTCCGCCGCGGCATCGAATAGCTCCACGACCTCGCTCGCGATTTCAGCTAAGTTTACGGGACGGATTTCAGCTGCTCGTTCATGCGCCTCTATTTGAGAAATCCGCGTGAGCGAGGAGAACATGCGAAGGACACCATCGAGATCCGCCATGGTGTCGGCGATCAGCGATTGATCATAATCGCCGTCGCGTTGCTTATTGTAGGCCCTCTCCAGCCGTCCGCGCATGCGGGCCAGAGGCGTGCGTAAATCATGCGCCACATTGTCGTTGACTTGCTTCACCTCCCCCATCAACGCTTCGATGCGGTCGAGCATCGAATTGAGATTCCCAGCGAGTTCGTCCCATTCATCGCGTGTCCCACGCAGGGGTATCCGCTGATCGAGGCCGCTTTGCATGATGGCGCGGCTGGTCGCGTTGATGGATTCGATGCGCCCCACCGTGCGCCGCGTGATCGCCATGCCGACCGCCCCGCCAAGCGCGAACATCCACAAGATGCACAGGGCCATGGCCACTTTGATCTTTTGTGCAAACTCGTCGAGGTCATCGATGTCTTTTCCCACCAGCAAATGGCTGCCGTCCGGAAGGGTCTCGAACCTCGCCCGCAGCAGCGATCGGCCCTCGCGCGCATTAAAGTTGTCCCATCCGCTCGAGCCCTTCATAGCCGATGGCCAGTCCGCGAGGTTGCCCGCGAGTGGCGCGAACGAAGAGTCGGCGAGCAGGTAAACGCCGCCTTCGGAGCGTTGGTCGGCGAGGCGTTGCGCGATCGTGGCGATAAGTCCACTGCGCCCCACGCTGGAGAACGCTATCCGCAGACTCGCGAGTTCCGCCATGATCGCATGATCCGATCGGCCGCGCACGTAGGAAGCGGTTGACCCATACACATAGCCCAACAGCGCAAAAATCACAGCGCCAACAATCGCGATCCAGATCAGCGCCTGCTTAAACGTGCGTGACCGTAAGGTCTTAGCCAGGAGCACGGAGACAAAACCCGACGCCGCGGACGGTATGGATGAGCGGATAGGCTTGCGCAGCGTCGACCTTGCGGCGGACACGGCCGACATACACGTCGATGATGTTGGTCGTGGGATCGAAATGGAGATCCCATACGTGCTGCAACAGCATCGCCCGCGGGACAATTTGGCCTTGGTTGCGAACCAGGTATTCGAGAAGCTTGAATTCACGTGGCAGCAGGTCGATTTTCCGACCACCGCGGCTCACTGTTCGCGACACCAAGTCGAGCTCGAGATCGCCGGCGCGCAACACTGTTTCCTTGACGACGCTATTGCTGCGCCGGGCGAGAGCCTCGACACGGGCCAGCAATTCCGCGAAGGCGAACGGCTTGATGAGGTAGTCATCCCCGCCGGCGCGCAGGCCACGCACGCGATCATCAACTTCGCCGAGCGCACTGACGATCAAGGCGGGCGTGACGATCCCCTCTTCCCTCAGGTGCCGGATGACCGCGATTCCATCGATGCCCGGAAGCATGCGATCGATTGTCATCACGGCATATTCGGCAGAACGTACGCGGCTCAGCCCGTCGTCGCCGTCGACAGCAAGATCAACCTCATAACCGCTCGCCGCAAGCGCCTCCACGAGTTGCTCGGCCGTCTCGCGGTCGTCCTCGATGACCAGAATGCGGCGCTGCCCGCCTGCCATGCCGTCGCATCTCCTAATCATTGCCCAAAGGCATTCGACCCGATCATCTTGGCATAAAATTGCAAATTCAAAACTGACTTTTTTGTCAGAAACTGTCGTATTAGTCATTTGAATATTTTGGTTTATTTGCTTATCGCGATCCTAACCAGCGTTTGTTGCCGTCGCCATGTTCGCTCGCGGCGGCGGCGCCCGGCGATCAACATGAATTCGTTTGTTGGAGGATCAGAGCGATGAAAACCAATGTGCTCGGTTGTGTCTCCGCGGCCTTGCTCGGAGCTTCAATCGCCCTTCAAACGCCAGCCATGGCGGGTGGTTTCGGTGGCCATGGCGGGGGTGGTTTCGGTGGAGGCGGTGGATTCCATGGAGGCGGTGGATTCGGCGGCGGCGGTGGATTCGGTGGCATGCGAGGCGGGGGCATGCGTTTCGGCGGCATGCCCGGTGGTTTCCATGGGGGCATGGTCACCGGCCGAAGCGTATTCATACCGGGCGGCAACCGCTTTGCCGGCGCGCCCTTCGCCGGCCGGCGTGTATTTGGCAACAGATCCGGCAACAGATCCGGCAACAGATTCCACGACAGAAGAGAAGACAGATTCGAGCATCACCACCATTTCCGCAACTTCGCGTTCTTTGGTGCGCCATTTTTCGGTTTCGGGGCTTGGCCGTACTATTACGACTATGCCACCTACGGCGGGTGCTGGCGCCAGGTATGGGCCGGTAACGGCTGGCAGTGGGTGAACGTCTGCAATGATTACGGCAACTACGGCTACTGAGTAGCTCGCGGAACTCCGACGAGGGACCTGGTGCTTCTCGCAACAAATGGAGAGTGTTCATGCCGGTTGCACGTCTTCGAGCCCTCGCTTTTGCGATTTTCGCCTGCTGCGCCAACCAAGTCGCCGAGTCCCGCTCACTCTGGACCGTCGATCCGGCACGGACGCGAATCACCTTTGTCATCGATGCGGTTGGCTGGCCGCAAACCAGGGGTGAGTTCACCAATTTTCAGGGCAAGATCGCAATTGATTTCGACAATCCGCACGCGAGCAACGTATCATTCAAAGTCGCGGCGAACTCCGTCGATGCCGGCTCGTCCTCGCTCAACGACTTTCTGCGTGGAGAACCGTTTTTCAACGTCGCGAATTACCCGTATATTTCCTTCGTCTCGACTCACGTCGAGAAGGCCGATGCGCGCCATGCCCATGTTGGCGGCAATCTCACCATGCTTGGCGTCACAAGGCCGATCAACCTAAACGTCGAGGTCGACCGCAAACTCGCGGGCGCGGGCCAGCGGATCGGCTTCAAGGCGAGAGGAACGATCGATCGCCGCGAATTCGGCATGAATTCGGGTTACCCGGTCATCAGCGAAGCGGTTCATCTGATGGTTACGACGGAAGTTGTTGGCGAGCCATGACCCAACCTCAGCTGGAACCTCCCGCGATGCTCAGTCATTCGCCCGGCCTAGGCAAAAATCTTCGGCGATTTTGGCTACTAGCCGTTATGTATAGCCATAAATCATCGCGCCATTTAGCACGTAT
>JBOHJV010000152.1:0-7671 GCA_050728695.1 Methylocella sp.
ATCGGCTTGCAGGCCATCGTTGATGGAGGTGATTTCGCAGTTGGATTCCGGCCGATCATCAGTCATTGGCGCCCGGCCTTTTTTTCATCTGCCTCGACCGCCGCGCATGTTACGGCGGGCGTCCGGTGCCGGAAATACCGACAGTATCTTGAAAGGGGGCGGGGTTCAGCGTATCTTGCCTGCATGCGGGTCTTGATTGTCCGAAGGTTACTCATTTTTGTGACCGGCCTTGCCTTCCTCGTTGGGGCCGGGGCGCAGGCGATGCCGTCCGCGCGGTTGATGGCGCGGGCTCTCGCAAGTGCCGGGCAAACCGTAATGGGCGTGGACTGCGCGAGGATGGCGATGAATGGCGATGCCACGTTTGCGCCCATGAAACAGGTGCCGTGCAAGCGCGTTTCGCTCGATTGTGCCACGCAGCTGGGGTGCATTTGTCCGCCGACTCTACCGAATCCGCCGGCCGGTCTTGGGTTCCCAATCGCTTATGGGCGCTTGGCCTATTGGCCACCCCCTGCCGCCGCGCATGCCGGGCTGTCGATCGAACCCAATCTCTTCCCTCCTATAACTGCCTGATCGGAACGGGCGCGCCGCCACACCCCTCTCGATGGTCTTGCGGCGCCTTCGCGCACTTTCGATCACGCGTTTCCCGGCGGCCGAAGCCACCCCGGGGTTGGAGGTCAAATCCATGCCATCTCGCTTTTTCGCGGGCGTAGCCGCGCTAGCAATTGCTCTCGGCGCTAGCCATGCTTGGGCGGCGGCCCAACACGAGCACATCAAGGCGGTGGGCAAGCCGCAGAAGTCCGGTACCGATAAATCCGTCGCGCCGGTAGGACTCGCACCTTTGGGTGCGACGGTGGCAAGCGTTCTCGCGGCGGGCCGGGAGCTCAACCCCGCCCTCCGCGCGGCGGCGCTCGACACGGCGGCCGCCGCGGCCAAGGCTGCCGGCGCCGATGCGCTTGAGGATCCGACCATCTCGGACAGCTATCAGTTTTACCGCAACCCCAATGTCTTCAGCGGGCATGCGATCATGGTGACGCAGGCGTTCCCGCTGTGGGGAAAGCAGAGCCTGCGGCGCGAGGCGGCGCTTGCGGATTTGGATGCCATGCGCGGGCGCGAACAGGCCGCGCGCGATGCCCTCGACGAGCGCATCAAGGTCGCCTTCGCCCAGTATTATGCGGCGAGCCGCGCCCTTGCAGTGAACCGGGAGGTGATCGCTGTGACGCGCGGCAAGCATGCCGCCGCCGAGGCGCACTATGGCGCTGGGCAAGGCGATCAACCGGCGGTCCTCAAGACGCTCGGCGAGGAAACCGCGGTGGAAATCGAAGCAACCCGGCTCAATGGCGATCGGGCGGCCGCGAGAGAAATGCTCAACGCGCTGCTCGCGCGCCCCGCCAGCGCCCCATTGGCCGAGCCATTGCGGCTACGGCCCGTGCCTGCAGCGGATCTTGCCACCGCCTCTCTGCTGGAACGTGCCCGCGGCGGTAGCCCGGCGCTTGGCGCGAGCGGCGCGGAGGTGGACGCGGCGCGAGCGCGCACCGCCCTGGCTGAGAAAGCCTGGTATCCCGACCTGACAGTCGGGGCCGGACCATTGATGCAGACCAACAACCGTCCGCCGGGGGTCGCCGCCACGGTTGGTCTCAACATCCCGCTGCCCTGGGGCAAGGAGGCCTCGGAGCAACAGGTGGCGACCGCACAATTGGGCGCGGCCCAGCAACGCTATGATGCTGCGTTGCTCGAAATCCAAAGTGCGCTTGGCGAAGCGCTCGCGCGGCTCAAAGCGGCTCGGCAAGCCGATGCCTTGGTGGCCAGCAAAGCCCTTCCGGAGGCCAGGGCTGCGCTCAAGGCGATCACCGTGGATTACGCCCAGGGGCGCGGCGATCTGACAACAACGCTCGACGCACAGCATCGGGTCCACGACCTCGAACTCAAGCTGCTCCAGCTACAGTTGGACGAGCAGACGGCGCTGGCCGCCGTCGAACGTTTGATCGGGGGCGAGCTGTGAGCTGCTCGCGGGCAAGACGCGCGGTGGTCATCCTCGCCGCCGCGGCGTCCGTTTGCCTCTGTTCCGGCCGACAGACTGTGGCGCAGACAGCACCACCTTCCGAACCGAACTTGGCGCCGGTCACGCTTACTCCGCAACGGATGCAGAGTATCGGAGTGAAAACTGGCGTCGTGGAGTTTCGGCCTGTCGACGATGAAATCCGCACCGTCGGAAACGTCGAGGCGGACGAAACGCGGCTTGCCGACGTGCAAGTCCGCTTCGCGGGCTGGATTCGGAAGGTGTACGCCGACCAAACGTATCAGGTGGTGCGGCAGGGCCAGCCGCTGCTGACCATCTACAGCCCGGAGCTGGTGACGGCCGAGCAGGACTATTTGGTGGCCAAGGAGCTCCTGGCGCAAAGCCCGGGTCCGGGGAAACATGCTGGATGGCAGTCGCTGCTCGATGCGGCAGCCGAGCGACTGAGGCAATGGCAGGTCCCCGACCGAGAGATCGCCCGGCTGAAAAAGAGCGGGAAAATCCGGCGCGAGCTGGAGGTCGATTCGCCGGCGTCCGGTTTCATCATCGAGAGGAAGGCCTTTCCGAACATGTATGTGCAACCGGGCATGAAGCTGTACTCGGTGGCGGACTTGTCGACCGTCTGGGTCCATGCTCAGGTTTTCCAGAACGATATTGGCCGGGTGAAGGTCGGAGATCCGGCATCGATCACTGTCGACTCCTATCCGGGACAGACCTTCCCGGCTCGCGTGAGTTTCATTTGGCCGGAGGTTGATATGGCAACGCGCACGGCCAAAGTGCGCTTGGAGATTCCCAATCCGGAAATCAAGCTTTCGCTCGGAATGTTCGCCAATGTCCACCTCGGCGTGCCCTTGGGACGCCAGTTGGTGATCCCGGCTTCCGGAGTGTATCGGTCCGGCACGCGTCAGATCGCATTCGTGGACCATGGGGACGGATACTTCGAGCCCCGGGATATCGAGACCGGCGCCCGGGCCGGGGATGATTTCATCGTGTTGAAGGGCCTCAAGGCCGGCGAGCGCATCGCCACCTCGGCCAATTTTCTGCTCGATTCCGAGAGCCAGCTCCAGGCGGCGATGGGGTCGTTTGCGCCGCCGCCCCCCGGCGCGGGAGCGGCGGCAGCCATGAACGCCCCGCAGGTAACGCTCGAATACTCCTCAACTCCGTCGCCTCCGCGCAAGGGAAGCAACAATTTCCGCGTCAAGCTCACCGACGCCGACGTGGCGGCGATCGCGGGTGCTCAGGTAACCATAACCTTCTTCATGCCTGCTATGCCGGCGATGGGCATGGCGGCCATGCGCACCGTAGCCACGCTCAGCGACACGGGCGGCGGCCTCTACGAGGGCGCAGGCGAGGTGCAGTCGGGCGGGACCTGGCAAGTCACCGTCCTGGCAGCCAAGGCTGGCCAGACAATCACCCAGAAACAATTCTCCGTGACCGTGGAAGGAGGCATGTAAATGATCGCTCGCTGGATCGATTTGTGCGCCCACAATCGCTTCCTCGTCTTCACCGGAACGCTTCTCCTGGTGCTCGCCGGCATCTGGTCTCTGCGCCGGATTCCTCTGGATGCTCTGCCCGACATCTCCGACGTGCAGGTGATCATTCATACGACGTGGAATGAACCGCCGAATATCATCGAGGATCAGGTTACCTACCCGATCGTGACCGCCCTGCTCGCCGCGCCGCACGTGAAAGCCGTGCGCGCCCAGAGCATGTTCGGTGACTCCTACGTGTTCGTTGTTTTCGAGGACGGCACGGATCTCTACTGGGCGCGTTCGCGGGTGCTGGAATATCTCCAGCAGATTGCGGGGCGCCTGCCCGCCGGGGTCCACCCGACGATCGGTCCTGACGCGACCGGCGCAGGCTGGGTGTATGAATACCTCATCGTGGATCACAACCAGCGCTACAGCCTCGCCGATTTGCGCAGCCTCCAGGATTGGTTCCTCCGCTATCAGATCGAGACAGTTCCGGGAGTGGCGGAAGTCGCGAGCATCGGCGGCTTTGTCAAGCAGTACCAGGTCCGGTTGGATCCCGACAAGCTCCGCGCCTATAACATTCCCCTCTCGACGGTGATCGAGAAAGTCCGCGACAGCACAAACGAGGTCGGCGGGAGATTGATCGAGTTCCAAGGCGCCGAGTACATGATTCGGGGCTTGGGCTATCTGCGGTCGCTCTCGGATCTGGAAATGGTGCCCGTCGCCAGCAAGAACGGGACGCCAGTCCTGGTCCGGGACCTCGGAACGGTATCATTCGGACCGGATATCCGCCGTGGCGCGGCGGAGTGGAATGGCGAGGGTGAGACCGTCGGCGGCATTGTCGTCATGCGCGACGGCTTGAACGCGCTGAATGTGATCTCCGGCGTCAAGAAAAAGCTCGCTGAAATCTCCGGATCGCTACCGCCGGGAGTCGAGATCGTCTCCGGTTACGATCGATCCGGCCTGATCGACGCCTCGATCGACACGCTCAAGCGCGACCTGATCGAGGAAGCGATCATTGTCAGCCTGGTGATCATCGTCTTCCTCTTACATTTCCGCTCCGCCCTCATTCCGATCCTGGTCCTGCCGATCGCCGTGGTCGCTTCGTTCATCCCGATGTACTACCTGAAGGTCAGCTCGAACATCATGTCTCTCGGCGGATTGGCGCTGGCCATCGGCGTTCTGGTGGACGCGGCGATCGTGATGGTCGAAAACGGCTACCGGCATTTGTCCGAAGCGCAGAACCAGAGCGCAGGCGACAATTCAGGTCCGCGCAGCATTTCCTCCCGCGAGAGACGGCGAATCCTGCTGGACGCGGCCAAGCAGGTCGGACCGGCGCTCTTTTTCTCGCTCTTGATTATCGTCGTCTCGTTCCTTCCGGTCTTCCTGCTCGAAGCGCAGGAAGGACGGATGTTCCGGCCCCTGGCCTGGACCAAGACTCTGGCTGTCGGCTTTTCGTCACTGCTTGCCATCACGCTAGTGCCGTCGCTGATGCATTTGCTCATTCGCGGCCGGCTGCGCCCGGAATCAAGCAATCCCGTCTCGCGGGTTACGCAGGCGCTCTACCTGCCCGTCTTGAGACTCTGCCTGCGATTTCCAAAGACCACTGTGCTGTTGAATCTTGCCTTCCTGGCCTTGACGTTTCCGCTTGCCTTCAGGCTGGGCAGTCAGTTCATGCCGCCGCTATTTGAAGGCGCTTCCCTGTACATGCCCACGGCGCTTCCCGGAATCTCGATCGGCCAGGCGACGCAGCTGCTGCAGGAGCAGGATCGGATCCTTCGATCCTTCCCCGAGGTGGCAAGCGTGTTCGGCACCATCGGCCGGTCCGGCAGTGCGACCGACAACGCTCCCCTCGACATGTACGACACCACGGTGATGCTCAAACCCCGCAGCCAATGGCGCCCGGGGATGACCTACGAAAAACTGATCTTGGAAATGGATGCCAAACTCCAGTTCCCCGGGTTGACCAACACGTGGACCATGCCGGTCGAGAATCGTCTCGACATGGAGCTCACGGGAATCAAGACGCCGGTGGGCATCAAGATTCAAGGCCCGAGCCTGGATGGCATCGAGGCGCTTGGCGCGAGAGTTCAGCAGGTTCTCGGTGCAATGCCGGAGATGCGATCAATCTTTGCGGAGCGCGTCGCGCAGGGATTCTACCTCAACGTGGAAGTGAACCGGGCGGAAGCGGCGCGTTATGGACTGACCGTGGGCGATGTGCAGCGCGCGATCACCTCCGGGATCGGAGGGGAGACCATCGCCGAGAACATCGAGGGCCGCGAACGCTATCCCATCTCCATCCGCTATGCGGCCGATTTTCGGGACGACATTCAAAAGCTCGAGCGGGTGGTGATTGCGACGCCTTCGAACGCGCAGGTGCCGCTTGGCGAACTCGCCAGAATTTCGTTTTCGAAAGGGCCTGCGATGATTCGGGACGAGGATGCGGCGCTCACCGGATATGTCTACCTGGATCTGAACACGCGGGACTATGGCGGCTTTGTCTCCCGGGCCGACAAACTCCTCCATGAGAAGCTGCAAATGCCGGCCGGCTATAGCCTGAAGTGGTCGGGTGAATATGAATTCGAATTGCGCGCCAAGGAGCGGCTGAAGATCATTATGCCGATTGTCTTTTTTACGATCTTTCTGCTTCTGTACATAGTGTTCCGTTCCGTGACCGAGGCACTGATTCTGATCTTTCCGACGCTGTACGCGATGACGGGAGGCCTACTTCTTCAGTGGTACCTCGGCTACAATTTCAGCGTCGCAGTCTGGGTTGGCTACATTGCGTTGTTCGGAATCGCGGTCGAGACGGGAGTCGTGATGGTTGTCTATCTGCACGAAGCGCTCGACCGGAAGCTCGCCGCCGGATCTGCCCTGCAGCGCATCGATATTGAGCAAGCGGCAATCGAAGGCGCGGTCCTGCGCTTGCGTCCCAAACTGATGACCGTGGCGGCTGTTCTTGCGAGTCTTGTGCCGATCCTTTGGGAGACCGGCGTGGGGTCGGACGTGATGAAGCCCATCGCGGCGCCGATTGTCGGGGGCATGATCACCTCCACGATTAATGTGCTGATTTTGGTTCCCGTCTTCTTCGTGATGATCAAGGTCCGTGCACTGCGGCAGGGGAATCTCCGGACTCCAGAAGAAGCAGTTGCGTGAGACACGTTTCCGAGAAGCGCTTGCTTCTAGCGAACAGGCCCATCCAGAGGAACCTTTAGCATGGAGGAAAGCGCTATCGTGAAGCCTGGCTTGGCGGAAAGCTGTGCAGATACCACCTGCCGCACTACCCCTTCTGCATCATTGTTGACACCGGCGCGCGCCGCGCTGATTCGGCAGCCGTTTCGCCTTGAGTGGATGACGGTCGGATGGATCGTGGTTGAGGGCGCCGTAGCGGTCGCCGCTGGTCTGGCAGCGGGGAGTCTGACGCTGATGTGCTTCGGGCTTGATAGCACAATCGAACTGGCATCCGCGGGCGTTCTCATCTGGCGCCTGAATGTGAAACTGCGACATGGATAGTGGTTTTCTGAGCGCGCCGAACGAACCGCCAGCCGGATCGGAGCCGTGTTGCTGTTCACGCTTGCGGCCTACATCGTCGCAGCGGCGAGGAGCCTGTGGACACAACACGGAGAAGCCTTTTCGCTTCCTGGGCTAAAGGGACAGTGCGGACGCCGTCCGTTTTGTAGCCGATGCCGGAATAGCCGATTGCGAATTTGTCATTGGCAACGTTTTGAATGACCTCAGCCGAACCGCGCTCTTGTTTCACGCCCTCCTTATATTCGCCGTTGTATAAAACAGTTTGCTTGAAAAACTCGTAGGTTCCCGAAACGGATCCAGAGCCTTATAAACTCCGTTAGCCGTCGCCGATGTATACATCAGCGCAACCACGTGACGCTGGCCGCCACGCTCGGCACCTATAAGCAAATATTCCCCGTTTTCGACCTCTTGCTCAATCGCGGCTTTCCATTGGTCGCAAGTGGATCGAGTAATTTGCGTTGAGCGGCCTCGCGCAAAATAGCAAGGCGCAGGTCCCATCCCGTGTCCATGATCCCAAATCCCATTTAGTAGCTAAAGCGAGACATATAAGCTCTCGCTCATTCTGTATATCGGAAAGGCATTCCATATCGGCTTCATCGAGCGGCGACGTGTCGCTTAGGGCGGTGAGAATCGCTAGATTGACCATAGAAGATG
>JBOHJV010000153.1:0-7391 GCA_050728695.1 Methylocella sp.
AAAAACAAAGTTGAAGTTTCCGTTAGCATCATACTGCGGCACATTGATGGTGGCGCTGCTCCCCGACATAAAGTCGATATAGAGAGTGGCAAACTTTGAGTTCCGCAGTGAAATTTGAGCAGAGTCCGATGGATAAATTTCGGTCGGCAGGTCAGTAGATCTGTTGACGATCAGTTGGGATTGATCGTGAAAGTTCCCAAGGAGCCAGTTGCCTCCCTGCGACGATAAAGTTGAAGATTTGAAAACAACTATAGAACTATCATAAGCGTCTAACGTCACCGAAAAATGAGTACCAAATATTCCGGTCGTCACAAGAGTGGAATTATGCAAACTTATGTTGGCGGTGTTATTTAAGGATACGGAGTATTGACCATAATATATTTGCGGAAGAGTTAGGCCCCCGTTCGTGATCGTCAGCTGAGCTTGATCGTTCAGCACAATGTTGCCATTAACCGTCAACACGGCGCCCGTCATCGTCAGCGAAGCCGTTCCCGACAAGGTGATGTTTCCGCCAACGTTGCAGTTGGAGGTGAGATTGATCGCGCCCGAGGATGAAAAAATCCCGCTCGCCGGGCAGCCGCCGGCTATCTTGTGGATAGACGCCCATGCGGCGATTGAGAACGGCGGGGCGCCGAGGCTTAGCCAAGAGATCGCGAGAATTGCGGTAAGCGTCGCTTTTTTCACACCGGCAATGCTAGATGAAATAGGTAAAAACCGTGCCATCTTAGGCAATCCCTTTTGTAATCGTTTCGTATAATTGAATACTGATGCGATATTAACGCAACGTTGCCTGGCACGGATTTATTGTACGGATTCAAATGACACATGATTCTATCGTTAACCCGATGGAAAATATACGAGTTAAACGGACAAAATGATTAAAATAAGCAAAACTTATACTATGCATACTTGGTGAATCGCATTTCAGCAACGTCGTCGGATCGTTGTTCTGGAAATGGTGCGTTCGCGCAAAATTTGAATGTCTGAATGTCGTTCATTCTTCATAGCCAAAGCCTAGGCTGAACAGCCTGTCATTGGCCGCCAAATGACGGCCCTGGCGCCAAAGCCGGCGCCTTTCGCCTCCACTGGGGCCACGCCAAGGGCGCTTTTGACACTTTGGCGGCTGAGACAGGGCAATTTGAATGCCGGGGGATATCGATTCGAGCCTCGCGGCGAACGTAAGCGTCAATCATTGGAGCCGGCTGGCTGGTCAATCTCAACCCATGGTTCAGTCTTCGTCGCCGGCCCGCGAATTATTGGAATGCGGGGACGGGGCGGCCGCGCTCGCGGCGAGCATTTTGTCCGGGCCAGCACCATTCCTTGGCCCTTCAACGAGGCGCACGATCATGCCGCGCAGGGTGCGCACGTCCTGCTCGGTGAGTTGCATGCGATGGAACATATTACGCAGGTTGCGCCGCATGACCTTCTGCTTCGCCTCGGGACGGAAGAAGCGGGCGCGTTCGAGCTCGCCCTCGAGATAAGCGAAAAAAGACAATACCATTTCGCGTCGCGCGGCGGGCGAACGCTGGAGCATGGCGAATGGCGCCTTGGCATCCGTCGCGGCGCGCATCCACTCATACCCCGTCAAGAGCACCGCTTGCGCCAGATTGAGCGAGGCATAGGCCGGATTGACCGGAAAGGTGATGATCGCATCGGCCAACGCCACTTCGTCATTGGCAAGCCCGGTGCGCTCGGGTCCAAACAGCACGCCATTTCTTTCGCCAATTGCGATTTTGCGGGCGCAGGCCGGCATCGCTTCGGCGGGCGTCAAAATTGGCTTGTGCTGCCCCCGCTCGCGGGCCGTGGTTGCCCAAACGAAATTGAGGTCCGAAACCGCCGCCTCGAGGGTTTCAAAGAGTGCCGCGGCTTCGAGCAGATGCACGGCGCCCGCGGCGGCGGCATAAGCGCCTTTGCGATAAGCGCCGGACCGGGGCCAGCCCTCGCGGGGCGATACCAGACGAAGATCCGTCAACCCGAAATTGGCCATCGCCCGCGCGCACATGCCGATGTTGACCGCGAGTTGCGGGCGCACCAGGATCATTGCCGGACCGCCGCCGCGGCTTGCCTTGGTATGATTTGTTCCAGCGCCCGTCATTGGCGTCACATCTCCAAAATGTTACCGCGAGGCCAGGCCGTTACCGCGCGCAAGGGCGGAGGCGCCCCGCCGCGTCCGCTCGGGTTCGAGGGCACAGGATGCCGGCGTTCCGGCCAGGCGGAAAATTGAATTTGCGTTCCGCGCGCGATTGATGATAAGAGAAAACCGTGGCGCGTGGCCTTTGGGTTCCGCGCCCTGATTTTTTGGCGAGGCCTTTTGCCAGCTCCTCGTGTTTCCCGCATGTCGTGGCCTTGAACGGGACGCGATACGGTTTAGGCACCGCGGCTAATCCGCGCGGTTTCCAGCAGCCTTGAAATGGACGGCACACGAAGATAATGGCCAACCTTCTGGAATTCCTTCAAGAGGTCCGCGCCGAAGGTGCCAAGGTGACTTGGCCGACGCGTCGCGAGACCCTGATCACGACGGGGCTTGTTCTTTTCATGGTCCTCCTCGCCAGTCTTTTCTTTGTCACGGTGGATGGGGCGCTCCGCCTCATCGTCACCGGCATTTTGAGTATTCGCCGCTAGGGCAAGTTCACGCGCGGCGGGTACTGGTTACTGTTGAGAAACGGCATTGAGAAAGAGCGTTCGGGTATTGTCGTATCGAGCGAAATTTGATCAATCTCTATCGGTGATCCGCGCCTCTCCACTTTAGTTGCTCGAGCAAATCGTCTCATGCGGCTGTTGGGCCTTTGCCGGTTGAAAGTGGAGAAGCAATGATCCATAAGGGTAGCTGTCATTGCGGCCGCATTGCCTTTGAGGTTGAGGGCGACGTATCGCAGGTTATCGAGTGCAACTGCTCCCACTGCAGCAGGAAGGGCTACTTACTCTGGTTTGTGTCAAAGCAGCAGTTGAAACTCGATACGTCAGAAGCCAGCCTCGGTACCTACATGTTCATTAAGCACGTCATTAAGCACCATTTCTGCAGCGTTTGTGGTTGTGCTCCATTTGGCTTCGGCAAGGACCCCAAAGGTCAAGACACTGCGGCTGTGAACATTAGATGCCTGCCCGACCTTGACCGATCGAAGCTTGAGGTCGTGCAGTATGACGGGCGCAGCAAGTGACGTGGCGGCCCAACAATCGGTTCCAGAGGCCTCGCCGTATCGCGGGGCCGCTCCTGAACCGAGGCGTTAGCGAACGAGGTTAAGAGCTGTCGCGATGAGCATGCGCTGGTATATCGTTCACGCCTATTCGAATTTCGAGAAAAAGGTCGCCGAATCGATCAAGGAGCAGGCGGCGCAGCGTGGTCTCTCGAGCCAATTCGAGGAAATTCTTGTCCCGACCGAGCATATCGTCGAAATTCGCCGCGGCCGCAAGATCAATTCGGAACGCAAATTCTTTCCCGGCTATGTGCTGGTCAAATGCACTCTTTCCGACGATGTCTACCATCTCATTAAAAACACCCCGAAGGTAACCGGATTTTTGGGCGCGGACAAGAAGCCGATGCCGATTCCGGACGGCGAAGCGGAACGCATCAAGGGGCAGGTCGCCGAGGGCGTCGAACGGCCGAAGGCGTCGATCTCGTTTGAAATTGGCGAGACGGTGCGTGTCGCCGACGGCCCCTTCGCGTCGTTCAACGGGACCGTCGAGGACATCGACGAGGGCCGTTCCAGAGTCAAGGTCGCGGTTTCGATCTTCGGCCGCGCGACGCCGGTGGAACTCGAGTATGCGCAAGTCGAAAAGGTCTGAGCGTTTGCCGCTTGCGGCGCAAAGCCCGCCCGCGATAGAGGGGGCAAGTCCGGCATTCGTCCGGGCTTGGGCGTGGTTGCCCGGCGGCTCTGCCTATTTTCGCTCCCGCTTGGGCGGGGAGGCAAAATGGGATAAAGTAAGGCACCATGGGTCGCGTTTTGCAGCCGGTGGGACGAAACGTTTGAGACCGGTTCGCTTGGCCGACGGCGGCCGGGTTCGATGGCGACCGCAACCGTCGCGCCACATGGCCGGCATTGTCCGGGAGTTAAGACAATGGCGAAGAAGATTACGGGTTACGTGAAGCTGCAAGTGCCGGCCGGGGCCGCCAACCCTTCGCCTCCGATCGGTCCCGCGCTCGGCCAGCGCGGCTTGAACATTATGGAATTTTGCAAGGCCTTCAACGCCAAGACGGCGCAAATGGAAAAAGGGACCCCGATCCCGGTCGTCATCACCGCCTTCCAGGACCGGTCCTTCACTTTCGAGATGAAGTTGCCGCCGGTTTCCTTTTATTTAAAGAAAGCATCGGGCATAGAATCGGGCGCTAAAACCGCCGGCCGCGGTTTTGCCGGCAAGATCACGAAAGCCCAGATTCACGAGATCGCCGAGAAAAAACTGCCCGATCTCAATTGCGCCTCCGTCGAAGCGGCGATGCGGATGATTGCGGGCTCAGCCCTTTCCATGGGTCTTGAGATCGTGGAGTAGGGCGATGGCGCATGTTGGGAAGCGCGTGCGCAAGGCGCGCGAGGGAATTGACCGGATCAAGCTCTATCCAGTCGCCGAGGCGGTCAAGCTCGTCATGGAGCGCGCCAACGCGAAGTTCGACGAGACCGTCGAGATCGCGATGAACCTCGGGGTCGATCCCAAGCACGCCGACCAAATGGTCCGCGGCGTGGTCAATCTCCCGAACGGAACCGGGCGCAGCCTGCGCGTGGCGGTATTCGCGCGCGGCGCCAAAGCCGACGAGGCCACGGCGGCGGGGGCGGATGTCGTGGGCGCGGAGGACCTGGTTGCCACCGTCCAAGGCGGCACGATCGCCTTCGACCGTTGCATTGCGACGCCAGACATGATGCCTCTCGTTGGCAGGCTCGGCAAGGTTTTGGGTCCGCGCGGCCTCATGCCCAACCCGAAGGTCGGCACGGTAACCATGGACATCGCCGGCGCGGTGAAGGCCTCGAAGGGCGGGGCGGTGGAGTTTCGGGTGGAAAAAGCCGGGATTATCCAAGGCAGCGTGGGCAAAGCTTCCTTCGCGCATGAGAAATTGATTGAAAACATCGCTGCGTTCGTGGACGCGGTGGCCAAGGCCAAGCCTCATGGCGCCAAGGGCACCTATATTCAACGGGTTGCGATTTCGTCGACCATGGGTCCTGGGGTCAGGGTCGATCCTGCGACGCTTACGGTCTAATCCCGTCGCTCGAAGATCAGCGAAATTCGCATTTCGGCCTTGGCATGAGAGGTCATTCGGGTTAAATAGAAGGTCTGGGGCGGGTCAGAAATGGGAGCCCCGCATCCTTGAAGTTTCCGCGATGGCGGGTAGGCGGTGAGTTTCGCTTCCGGCGAAGGGTGTTTGGTGCCGCGGGGGATCAGGCTGGAGGATAGGCGGTTGACGCCTGTCCCGTCCGGCCATGTTGTTATTGAGACCGCCGGAGCGAGGGGCCCTATCGTGGTCGAACGCAATCTTTGTTTTTTGGCCGCCGATTCGGCTTTGCCGGCGTCGGGGCCTTGGCCGGCATAGACGAGGCAACGACGAGATTTGGGATCGCGAGAAGGTTTCGCCTTTTTGCTTCCTTCGGTTTGATTTATCCCTCTGTCGGGCGCGGCTTGTTCGTCCCGGGGACAGGCACAGCGTCGCCGCGACGGGTGGTTCGCCCGCGTTAAATTGGCGGCGGATGCAGTCCGCGGACGTCGGTGCCCGCGCAAGGAGACACACTGTGGACAGAGCGGAAAAGAAACAGTGTGTGGCGTCCTTGACCGATGTCTTCAAAACGACATCGGTGGTGGTGGTTGCGCATTATTCCGGCCTGGGCGTGGTGCAGATGCAAGCTTTGCGCAAACAGATGCGCACGGCGGGAGCGACCGTGCAGGTCGCCAAAAACCGTCTCGTCAAAATCGCTCTTCGAGGCACGGAGGCCGCGTCGATTTCGGAGCTGATGCGGGGGCCGACCCTGATCGCCTATTCGGACGACCCGGTCGCGGCGCCGAAGGCGGCCGTGGCTTTTGCCAAGAACCACGACAAGCTCGTGATCCTTGGCGGCGCCATGGGGGCGACCGCGCTCGACGTCGATGCCGTACGCTCGCTTGCGACGCTGCCGTCGTTGGATGAGCTGCGCGGCAAACTCGTCGGCCTCATCCAGGCGCCGGCGACGAGGCTCGCGCGGCTTGCAACCGCGCCTTCCGCCAAGCTCGTGCGCGTTTTTTCGGCTTACGCCGAAAAAGATGCCGCCTGACATCTTCATTTTAAGAGACTTACCAGCGTTTTGGATTTGCATCGAAGGAACTGAAAATGGCCAATCTGGAAAAGATCGTCGCGGACCTGTCTAGCCTCACCGTGCTCGAAGCCGCCGAACTCGCCAAGCTGCTGGAAGAAAAATGGGGCGTGTCGGCGGCCGCGGCGGTCGCCGTCGCCGCTGGACCCGCGGCCGCGGCGGCGGCCCCGGTGGAGGAGCAGACCGAATTCACCGTGATCCTCGCGGCGATCGGCGCCAAGAAGATCGAAGTCATCAAGGAAGTGCGCGCGTTGACCGGACTTGGCCTGAAGGAGGCGAAGGATCTCGTCGAAGCGGCGCCCAAGTCGGTCAAGGAAGGCGTGCCAAAAGAGGAAGCCGAAAAGATCAAGGCGGCGCTCGAAAAAGCGGGCGCCAAGGTGGAGTTCAAGTGACTTTTTCCCGCGATTTGAAGCCTGGCAAGGCGGCGGTCTCGGCGGCGTTTGAGGTCGGCCGTGCCAAAACGGGGATTGCTTCGTTAACAAATTAGGTCTCGGCACTTAACGAATCTTTGCGCGGCGTTTCGCCGTGGACGTTCGCGGCCGAGGAAGTCTTGCGCCTTGGGCGCCCCGCTGGACGCGGGCTTAGCGAATTTCCGCTCGAGAAAATCGTTGTTTGCATGAGGTGCGAGGAGCGAAATGGCTGATCATATGGCGCAGACGTTCACCGGCCGTAAGCGTATCCGTAAGTTTTTCGGGCATCTCCGCGAGGCCGCGGAAATGCCGAATTTGATCGAAGTTCAAAAGGCGTCCTATGACCAGTTCCTGCTCGTCGACGAGCCGCCGGGCGGGCGTCCGGACGAAGGCCTGCAAGCGGTTTTCAAATCGGTGTTCCCGATTTCGGATTTTTCCAACGCGGCGCTGCTCGAATTTGTCAAATACGAATTTGAGCCGCCGAAATATGACGTCGACGAGTGCCGCCAGCGCGGCATGACCTTCGCCGCGCCGCTCAAAGTCACCTTGCAGCTAGACGTGTTCGACGTCGATCCCGACACGGGCGCGCGGTCGGTCAAGGACATCAAGGTGCAGGACGTCTATATGGGAGACATGCCCTTTATGACGATGAACGGCACGTTCATCGTCAACGGAACCGAGAGGGTCATCGTTTCGCAAATGCACCGTTCGCCGG
>JBOHJV010000154.1:0-7317 GCA_050728695.1 Methylocella sp.
GCAGATGAACGGAAAAATGAAACGATTCAAACGAATCGCGCCACGGTGCGAGAACACGGCAAGGAACGAGGCATCCTTCATCGCCCTCGCTTGCGGGTTCATCTTGATCAAAGCCGTCCACACGGACGAGCACAGCGAATTTTCTCGGGTTGCTTCGGCAAGAAAACCGGGGCGAAACATCCCTCGACATGAATCCTCGGCAAAATCTCCGACGAGCCTTTGGTTGCTCAGTTATGGAAATCACGTAAGGTCCGCAGGCAATTTGCGCGGATTGATGGAATCGAGGCGTATCGTGACTCATCGAAGTGCCGCAGTATAACGCGGTGAATTCAAATTCCGCATTAACCGCGGGCGATCGTAGGCGCGCTAATTGTGCTTTCAGCGCCTCGCCCGCCGGGCAGGCTGCCGCCAGTGGTTCGGCACCAATTATCAACATCATCAGCGATAGGGGTTCCTCGCCCCATAAACGGGTGCGAAGCGGATGCCCGGTTCGCAATGAAGCGAAAAACTGCTCTGCGACGTCAGGGATTCGCCGCGCGCGCCCAGCCTGAATCGGGGACCTGCCCGCGACGTCACCATCGTACCCTTCAGGCGAATGGCCGACATCGGTCAATGAGCGCCTGCCCTGTTTCAAGATTGATCTTTTTCGAGTCGCGCCTTTCTTCACCACGGATGTTCAGGATCATTATCCGTTGAATTGACACAAGATCACGGTCCAAAAAATTTGGCGATATTGCACTTGACGGACCCAGATTGACAATTGAGCAATTGCTCAGGTCGTTACCTTCGGCGTAATAAATTTGCGGATTTCCTCCAGTTTAGGAAGCAAGAAATTATCATAATCCGTTTCGCAAATTCTTTTCAGTTCGTATCGCGCATCACGGCTTTCATCATCAAGATGCCGATAATAGCTGTAAATAGTGCTTAGTGACGGATCTTGTTGAACAATGTTTGTTCTTCCTGGCTTCTTGGGATCAGGGCTCGCATGCCGCCGTGGTATCGCTTTCCCGAATTTCACTAAATACGCATTCACATAATGCACGGCCGAATAAAAAAGACACGTCGCGGCCCAGTCTAAGTATTGGCCGCTGTTCTTACGAATATCTGCCGCAAACGCACTATTATGATGCGCTTTCTGGAGATATTCTGATATTGTATGAGTTGTACTCACTTCCGCCTGTAGAGTATGTGCGATCCAGCTCTGACAAGATCATCTGGAGAAACAAGCTCTATTGATGTTACACGAAAATCAAAATCATATACGCTAAGTATCTTACATAGTTTTAGTTCTTTCTCATAGACTTTGCCTCGCGCATCTCTGTCGTAGCTTTCCAGCAATGTCCAAATTGTTATTTCTTCTTGGCCGAACTGAGCACATATTGATTTAACCTCCGGAACCTGTTTAAACTCTTCTACTAATATTTTTGTGATTTCTTGATCTGGGGTGGTCCAATCAGAATTTTCGGAATTCATTTTAAAAGCGTGGCCCGGAATAAGCCATGAATATGGCTCTGGCAAAGTGTGAAAACTCTGCTGGCTCCACTCTTTCGCATTAAGCATCTACTGTACCTCACGTTTTGATAACGGAGTATCTATAGGCTCGACAGACATTACATTTCCAGACTTGATTACATATTGTGGAAGACCTGTAAGAGGGTCTGTCATCGGTAACTTGAAAACATCAGAGACTACGAGCTTAATTCTGATCGTGCTACCATCCTCCAGACGATATAAACTCCATGGCTCATCAATTGGTTTGTAACTCATTGATTCTGCCTCTATGGTAGCATCGCCTATATTTAGCTTTATAGTTTTCATTTCTCGCCCCCCAGTTTCTGAGACCCAATACGTCGTGTTACTGGCATAATCTTTTCGAAACTGTGTGCAAATTTTTCTTCGCTTTCATCACAGCCGAGCTCACGAGCAGTTTCAACAAACTGCTCGTATTGTCGTTTGTCCTTCGTCTTCGGCGTTCGTTTTTGCTTTTCGCCTGCTTTTCCCATACGGCCTCTCAGAGGTTAGCCGTTCGATAGGTGAGCCTCTTGCCGACGATACCCATAAGGGCGCGCTCAGTACGCTGCACATCATCTATGCCGAGGCGAACGCGATTGCTATACCGAAAATCGAACTCTGCAAGGTAGCGGTGCAAATGGCGCTCGCTGCAATGCTGGTAAACGCCTTTCATGCCGCGCTTGAAAATCGAGTAGTAGCCTTCAACCGTGTTGGTGTGCACGTCGCCGCGAACATATTCATCGGCTTTATGGCTGACGCTCTCATGGCTCGCGAAATGATCGCCGAGCGTGAAATAATGGCCGCCTTCATCGGTCATCATCGCGGTTTCCTTCGCAACATTGGCCTTGATGATTGGGACAATATCGCCCGCGGTGGTTCCATCGACATGAAACGAGCGGACCTGCTTGCTCTCGCGGTCAATGAGAGACAAAACCGCATTCTTATGGCCGTGGCCGCGACGCTTGATAGAGCCTTCAACGCGGCCAATGAAAGTTTCATCAGACTCGACAATCGCGCCTTTACCGCCCATTGGGACAACGCCGACGATCCGCATGGCCTCGCGAATGCGCTGCGACATGAACCATGCGGTTTTGAGGGTGACACCAAGGGTTCGGTGGAGTTGGTTGCTTGAAATGCCCTTTTTTGAGGAGCAAAGTAGAAACATAGCCTGAAGCCACAACCGCATTGGAACGTGGCTGTCCTCAAAAACGGTCCCGATTTTGACGGTGAATTTCTGGCGACACTGATAGCACTTATAAGCGCCAATGCGGGTGCTTTTGCCTTGCATCTTGGAAATGCGATCAACCCCGCCGCAATGCGGACAAACGGCGCCATCAGGCCATATGCGCGCTTCAACCCAAGCGTAGGCAGCGGCTTCGTCTTGCAGGATTTTGGCTTCGAGAATCGATTTTGACATGACACCTGATTCCTTATTAGAAATCAACGGTATCACGGATTTATGGGTCCGTCAAGTGCAATATCGCCAAAAATTTGGCTTCTTCGCATGATTAGGAAAACTTCCGCTCGCTCAAGCTGAAAACGTCAAAGTCCCGAAACCTTGGGCTTGACCGAGTGCCCCTGCGGCTGGGTGGCCTCCAGTTGCGCGGGCCGCGGCGCGCTTTCGTTTGCGGCGCGATCGGCCGGGTGGGGCGCAAAACCTGCGGCGGCGGCGTTGGCGGCGGCCAGTTCCGAACTTGTGAGCCGCGCGGCAACGTCGTCGCGTTTCCGGGCGGCGTCGGCGTCGCCCGCCGCGGCGACAATCGCAAACCACGTGTAGGATTTGACAAGGTCTTTCGGAAGGCCAAGGCCCCGGCCAAGCAGAACCGCCAAATTATATTGACTGTCGCGAATGCCATATTCGGCCGCTTTTCCAAACCACAAGGCCGCGCTCGTATAATTGGGCTTGCTGCCTTCGGCGGCGAGCACGCCGAGATTGTGCATGGCGCGAGTGTTGCCCTTCTCAGCAGCCCGCTGATACAAATCCTTGGCGCGCTGCATATCCTTGCCGACGCCAAGGCCTTTTTCGTAAAGCGACCCGAGCCGGTATTCCGCTACCGCGAGACCTTGTTGCGCCGCCCTCTCGTACCACTGCGCCGCCAGTCCAAAATCCCGCGGACCGGCGCCGCCCTCGGCGTAGCGAACTGCGAGATCAAACTGCGCCGCCGCATCGCCGGCTTCGGCTTTTGCAACGAGATCTTTACTTGGCCCAACGGCCGGCGGAGCTGCAAGCGCCGTTAACGGGCCGGCGGAGTGCAGTGGTGGCGCGGCCGGCAAGGCGGCTGATGGAAGAGCTTTCGCGGGGACCATGGGTCCAGGAGTGCCGGGCGGCGCGGATATCCTCGCCATATTTCCCGGTTGAATGGTCCCGGCCACGATCGCGTCGCTGCCCGCGATGGCTTGCGTCGCGAGCGAGAGCTTGCCAAATGGCGCAGCGGCGTCCGAAGGAAAAGCGGTTTCCGCGGGCGCCGCCAGCCGCGATGGATCGAGGAGAGGGGCCATCGTGCTCGCCGCGCCCGCCGCCGCAAGCCGGGCCCCTGTCGCCGCGGTTCGTCGCGCCTGGCCTGTCGGCAGCCGACCCTTGGGCGTCATGCTCGCGACGGTCCGACTTGCGATGCCCTCGAGCTTCCCGTGCTCGGTCGCTCTACCGGAGTGGCCCAGAAAGTTAGGCACGAAATCGCTCAAATTGTTATGCGCATGCGATCTCGCCAGGGCATAGGCGCCAAACGCGACGAACAAAACAGCGGCGCTCGAAGCGAGGGGAAGCTTATACGCAATGAAAAGGCCCCGGATCCGGCCAAATAGAAAGGCGCTCCGCTTCGCCCTGCCGCCGACTGCCGCTGGGGATTTAGAGGTCGCGCCATCGAGCTCGATTTGCGCGGTACGCGCGGCGCGGCGGGCAGCGGCGATGAAATCCGTGCGGCCCGCCCCTTCGTCGCGAATTTGGGAGGCTTTGGGCGGCCTCCCGCTAGGTTCGCTATGTTCGCCCCGGCCAGGAAAGCCACGGCCGGGTTCAATCAGGAAACCATTCTCGCCAGCCGCGTCGCCGTGCGCTGCAGGTTGAAGCTCCCTGGTGCCCTGCGCGCTATCGTTGGCAAGTGTCTCCCTGGCTAGCGATTTCTCGTGCTGCGCGAGGTATGTAAAGATCGGCGCAAAAGGGTCTTCATGGGCAACCCCGGCGCGGCGATCCGGCCGCATCCCGCCCGCGGCGGCCTCCAGGCGAGCGCAGCAGCCGGCGACTTTCGCCACGGATTCCTGGATCGCATTCAAGCCGACCTGCGCGCGCTGGGCGGTTTCCTCGTAAAGGGCGCGCAGGCCGGCGATTTCGCGCATGATGGTTGGCGCATCCTCGAAGGAACCCGGTCCGCTCGATGGTTTCGGCTCAACCGGACTGGACGAGTCGGTCACAATCCGTCGTGCCTCCTCGAGCTGAGCGGAGAGGACGCTGATTGAACCTTCGAGCGATGGCAGCGAAGCAAGGCCCTGGCCGGCATGATCGAGACGCAGGGCGAGCTTGGCGATCTCCTGTTCCAGATCCGCGCCCGCGCACTGGCCATGACCTGGATCTCGGGCGGGCTCCCTCCTTGCGATGGCTTCACCGACAAGATCACTTAGCGTGTTCAACTCTTTCGCGCCCGCGGCCAGGCCCGTTTCGAGCCGTGCCGCGAGTTGCCGGTGCGAGGTCTCGATTTGCCGCGTAAGCGCATCGTAGCGGGCCGGATCCTCGCTTGGCGCCGGAAAAGTTTCAGGGACAAGATTTTCCGCGCCGAGCCCTTCGAACGGCTCCCTAACGGCTTTTGCCGCCTCGAGTTGCGTCGATGACCGCTCAAAATCCCGCGCGAGTCGATCGAATTGTTCCAGAGAACTCACGCATTCGCCAAGTTCTCGCATGGTTTGGGCGCCCCCGGTCAAATCGCGAACCGGAGTTTCGAGCGCAACTCGCTGCGTCGCATCCACGCTGGGCACGCCGGCTTCGCCGTCCCGATCGACGCCCGCGCCGCCAAAATCGCTATCAACATCGTCGCCGGCACTCTCAAGCTTGCCAGCCGTCGCCGCAACGTCCTTTCCCGCGTCATTCATAATAGGCGCGGCGACCGCGGAGCTAGCGTGATTCGAGCCCGCTGCACCTGCCGCTCGTGGACTCTGCTTGGCCGCGCCTTCCCCGCTAGTTCGCGGGAGGTTCATTTGCCCTAGCTGTTCGATCGCGACGGGCGTGCGACGCGAAGACCGCAGCTCGGATTCAAGCCCGGCCAGCGCGGACCTGAGCGAGTCGGTGTCGTCGGGGCGGCGATCACGCAGGCGTACCTCCAGCTCAGCCAATTTTTGGACCAGCCGCGCGCCGCTTTCGCGGTCCATCTCGAACGCGGCCAGACCCGGCAACTGCCGCTTCGTGATCCCCGCGCCTAGCCCGGCGGCCGATTCCACGCTCGCGACCGGTCGTCCGCCGAGAACTCCGCGCAAGACCCGGGCCAGTTTTGCTGGATCGCTCGGGTTTGGAGGGTCATCATCAGCCTTGGAGGAAAGTTCGGACACAGGGTGCCTTTCACCGTCAAAAAACCAAGTATGATTCACATTTTCGCGAAACTAGCTTGCCTGGGGCGGACCATCCCAGCGAGCTTCGCCTGTGTCTGGGGCATTGCCGCGCGTCGAGTCCTCGGTCCATTCGCGCACCTGCCGCGGAACCGGCGGTTCCGGCATCGTTTGGCAAATCGCGCGGCCCAAGGATAAGCCCGGCGCCGCCAGGTTCGAGAGCGCCAAATCCGATGTCTGCGACGTCGCCCATAAGATGTTCCTGCGGCGCGCGGCCGGCGGCGCCTACTCTCTTGCAAGCGATAGCAGGAATCGATCACGACGCGCCATACCCAGACCGCCAATCATAGCGAGCTTCAAAGCGCTAGGTAAACAATAAATTCGTGCGCGGAGCCGCGGCGCACGGGAGACGATGCTATTTTTAGGTGTGTTGCATTTAATTACAATTTTTAGTTGCATACGAAGCGAAACTGGGCTACCCTCAGGTCTGGAGTTAATAATCGAGCGATCGGAATTTGCCATGGACACGAACCCCCAAAACGAGGCCGGGAGCGGGTTGCTTCGCGGCGTCCCAAACGGATACGCCGATTCGAAAATGCAAGGTGCCGATATGCCGGAAGCGAATTCGCGCCTATCCACGATCCGGGAAATGGCGCGGGATTTTCAGGTCAGCATCCGGGCTCTCCGGTTTTATGAAGACCGCGGCTTGTTGCACCCGCGGCGGGAAAGCGCCAATCGACGGTACGATGCCCGCGACAGGCTTCATCTCAAGATGATTCTTAAAGGGAAGCAGCTTGGGTTCACGCTGTCCGAGATTCATGACATCATTGTTTGCCAGGGCGAGGATACAGGCAAGACGGAACTCGAGATGGGTCTGTTGCCTGAGCAGATCTCGGCGCAGATCAGCCACCTCGAACGCCAGCGCAGCCAAATCGATGCGGCTATCAATACCTTGGAGGACGCGTATCGGCGGCTGCACGAATTACCGCGCCAAGGTGCCGGTCTTTCCGAACAATCCGGCCATTAGAAAAGGCCAAAATAGTGGGGAGAGTTGAACACCGTAACATCCTTGGGCAACGTACCCCGATTGCCCTTTTTCGCCAGGATCCAATCAATTTGTCCGAAGATGATCGTGCGGTGATTTCCCCCCTGGCCGCCATCGCCGCCCTTACCATCGCCACGATTCCGCTTCATTTGCCTTTGACGAAGATGCCGTCGGAACGGTTCGCCGCCGTGCTCCTCGCCTTGATCGGCACGATATACATCGGAGAGGGCTTC
>JBOHJV010000155.1:0-7247 GCA_050728695.1 Methylocella sp.
CCAAGGGGACATCGACCTTCAATTCGCGGCAAGCCTGGACGACGCCTTCGGCGACCCAGTCGCAACGATTGATTCCGGCGAACACGTTGACCAGAATCGCCCGGACGTTGCGGTCGGACAACACCAGACGAAACGCCGCGGCAACCCGTTCTGGCGAGGCGCCGCCGCCGATGTCGAGGAAGTTCGCCGGAGCGCCGCCCGCATATTTGATCATGTCCATGGTTGCCATCGCGAGCCCGGCGCCATTGACAATGCAGCCGATGTCGCCGTCGAGACCGACATAGTTGAGGTTATGCTCGGCGGCCTGGACCTCGCGCGAATCTTCCTGCGAATGGTCGCGCATGTCGGCGACCGTGCCGCGCCGGAACAGCGCATTGTCGTCGAACGACATCTTGGCATCGAGAGCAATGACCCGGTCGTCCTTGGTGACAACCAACGGATTGATCTCCACCATGGTGGCGTCGAGATCGCGGAATGCGCGGTAGCTGCCGAGGATGCTGGCAACGGCGCGGCTAACCTGCTTGATATTGAGCCCGAGGCCGAAGGCGAGCTCGCGCGCCTCGAACGACTGGAGCCCCACCGCCGGCTCGACCACCACCTGCAGGATTTCCTCCGGATGGTCCTTGGCGATCTCCTCGATATCCATGCCGCCGAATCGCGACGCGATGACCCGCACCCGCTCGACCTTCCGGTCGAGAACGAAGCCGAGGTAAATCTCGCGCTCGAAAGGTTCCGCGACCTCGATATACACCCGCTGCACGATCTTGCCTTCGGGGCCGGTCTGATTGGTGACGAGCGTCTTGCCGAGAAGCTCGACTGCCGCCGCGCGCACTTCGTGATAGGTCTTGCACGGCTTGACGCCGCCGGCCTTGCCGCGGCCGCCGGAATGGATCTGAGCCTTCACCACCCAATGCCAGCCGCCAAGCTCGGTGGCGCAGTAGACGGCCTGATCGGGACTATAGGCCACCGCTCCGTGCGGTACTGCCACACCGAAATTCGCCAAGATCTCCTTCGCCTGATACTCGTGAATATCCAAATACCCCTCCTTGCGACTTTCTGGCCGCTTTCCCCGGCGCGGGTTTTCCTGACGTTGTCTACTTGCCGCTCGCCGATGTCGCCTGCCTGCTCCGGCGGGGGCACCGCCTGTTGTTCCGTGCAAAGCTTATTGCCAAATTCCGGTCTTAGCAACTCAGACACCCACGACGAAGAACCACCCGAAATACACGGCCAGGTGTTCTTTCTCGACATCGCGGTAAACGGCAAGATCGAGAAACGAACGAATGGCGGCGCGATCCGGCAGATAAGGCGTGTGGGCGCTTTTCGCCGGCATCGAATTTTCCCTATTCCGTGACGCGAGATAATGCCCGCGCCTGATTGCCGCGCCTCTCGCAGCCAGGCCTTGCGGCCTCGACCCCGATCGCGCGCGCGGGTGAGCTTGATGCCTATGCGAGCGTCTTCCTTGGGTCGAAGGCATCCCGCACGGCTTCGCCGATGAAGACCAGCAGCGAAAGCATGATCGCGATAACGAGAAAGCCGGTGAGGCCGAGCCACGGCGCGGCCAAGTTCGACTTTCCCTGCAACAAAAGTTCGCCCAGCGAGGGCGATCCAGGCGGCAAGCCAAAGCCCAAAAAGTCGAGCGCGGTCAGCGTCGTGATCGAGGCGTTGAGGACAAATGGGAGAAACGTCAGGGTCGCGACCATCGCATTTGGCAAAACGTGTTTGACGATGATTGCTCCATTGGAGAGCCCGAGCGCGCGCGCCGCGTTGACATATTCGAAATTCCGCGCGCGCAAAAATTCCGCGCGCACGACATGCACGAGCGAGACCCAGGAAAACAACAAAAGAATGCCGAGAAGCACGAAGAAGCTCGGCGTGATGATCGAGGAGATAATGATCAAGAGATAAAGATGCGGGAGCGACGACCATATCTCAATGAAGCGCTGGAAGATGAGATCGATCCAGCCGCCGAAATAGCCTTGCACCGCGCCGGCCGCGATCCCGATGACCGACGAAATCCCCGCTAACGTCAGGCCGAACAAGAGCGAGAGGCGGAAGCCATAAAGCAGTCTTGCAAGGACGTCGCGGCCCTGGTCGTCGGTTCCGAGCCAGTTCCATTCAATATCCCTGCAAGTGCCATCAGGCTTCTTATAAATGCGAAGCACGGCGGCGCGGCATTGCGCTTGGCTCAGCATCCACGTCGGCGGCGAGGGTGCTGGCACTGGCAATTGGCGGTTGATGGTTTTGTAGGAATAGCGGATCGGCGGCCATATCATAAAACCATGCTCGCGGATCTCCTTGGCGATCACCGCGTCGCGATAATCGGTTTGCGCGAGAAAGCCGCCAAACTTCTCTTCCGGATAATCATGCAGGATTGGCAACAATATCTCACCTTTGTAGGCGACGAAGAGAGGCTTATCGTTGGCGATGAATTCCGAAAAAAGCGACAGGACGAAGCAGAAAACAAAAATCCAGAAGGACCAATAGCCGCGTTTGTTGGCCTTGAAATTTTCAAGACGGCGCCGGTTGATCGGACTTAGCCAAAATTTTCGCGGCTGCCGTCCGGCCGGCGCGCGAGGCTTTGCGGCGATGCCGCCATCCGGCAAGGGGCCGCGCATGGCCTAAACCTCCCGCGTCTCGAAATCGACGCGCGGATCGATCCACATGTAAGTCAAGTCGGAAAGAAGGTTCACGAAAAGGCCAAGCAGAGCGAATATATAGAGATTGGCGAACACGACTGGATAATCGCGATTGACGATCGATTCGAACGAAAGCAGACCAAGCCCGTCCAGCGAAAAGATCGTTTCGATGAGGAGAGAACCGCCGAAGAAGGCGGCGATGAAGGCGCCGGGAAAACCGGAGACGACGATCATCATGGCGTTGCGAAAGACATGACCATAGAGCACGCGGCGCTCGCTCAGTCCCTTCATCCGCGCCGTCTGCACATATTGCTTGGCGATCTCGTCAAGGAACGAGTTCTTGGTCAGGAACGTGGCGGTCGCGAAGGCGCCAAGCGTCATCGACACCACCGGCAGGGTGATGTGCCAGAGATAATCGGTGAGTTTGGCTCCGAGAGAAAGTTCTGGCCAGTTCTCGGAGGTCAGGCCGCGCAGCGGAAAGATCTGCCAGAACGACCCGCCGCAGAAAAGTACGATCAGGAGAATCGCGAAGAGAAAACTAGGGATCGCATAGCCGGTGATGACGACGGCCGAGGACCAAACATCGAAGCGCGAGCCGTCGCTGACCGCCTTCTTTATCCCCAAGGGAATCGAGATTGCATAGGACAGAAGCGTCATCCAAAGACCGAGCGAGATCGAAACCGGCAGCTTCTCCTTGATGAGTTGCAACACCGGCACGTCGCGAAAATAGGAACGGCCAAAATCGAACGTCGCGTAGTTCTTGAGCATCATGAAAAAACGCTCATAGGCCGGCTTGTCGAAACCGAATTGCTTTTCGAGCTCGGCGATGAATTTCGGGTCGAGGCCCTGGGCGCCGCGGTATTTCGACGATATGTCACCGCTTCCCGCGTTTCCAACCTCGCCGCCGCCGCCGCCGATACGTGCGGTCGCGCCCGATTCGAGCCCTTGCAATTGCGCCAGAATGCGTTCGACAGGTCCGCCCGGCGCGAATTGAACGATGCCGAAGTTGATCAGCAAGATTCCGAAGAGGGTCGGAATCATGAACAAGAGACGGCGCGCGATATAGGCAATCATCGGACGTCCTTCAGCGCCCGGCGAAATGAATCCGCTTGGCTTTTTCCTCGTCGTACCACCAGGTCGAGACGACGCCGATGTCGTAGCGCGGGCCGCGCTCGGGATGCCCGAACAGATCCCAATAGGCGACGAGGTGATTGGGCTTGTTCCACATCGGGACCCAGTAATGACCAGCGCGCAGAATGCGATCGATCGCGCGGCAAATAAAGGTCAATTGTTCCCTCGTGTCGACCACCAGCGCCTTCTCGATCAAGGCGTCGACCGCCGTGATGGCGATCCCCGAGACGTTACGCGAGCCAGGCAGGCTTGCCGCTTCCGACCCAAATGTCGATCGCATGCCTTCTCCGGGCGTGAGGCCGAGGCCGAAGCGCGAGGTCACGATATCATAGTCGAAATCGTCGAGGCGCCGCTTAAATTGCGCCGCATCGACAACCCGGTAGCGGGCTTCAACCCCGAGAAGCTTCAGGTTTTTGATGAACGGCGCGGTATGTCGCTCCATGGTATTTTCGAAATCCAGAAACTCGATCTCGAAAGGCTTGCCATCGGGCAACGTCAAGAGCGTGCCGGCCCGCTTGCAGCCGGCATCGGAAAAGAGCATGGCCGCGCGGCGCAAAAGCGCGCGATCCTGGCCCGAGCCATCCGATACAGGCGGCACATAGACCTCGCCGAACACCGACGGATCGAGATCGCCCCGAAACGGTTCGAGCAACGCAGCTTCTTCCGGCGCCGGGCGGCCTTGCGCGGCCATTGGTGAGTTCTGGAAAAACGACGTGGTGCGCGAATAGACGCCATACATGATGTTGGTGTTGGTCCACTCGAAATCGAAGGCGAGACCGATTGCCTGCCGGATCCGGACATCCTTAAATTTGTCGCGCCTGATGTTCAAAAACCAGCCTTGCGTTCCCAGCGGCGATTCATCGGGCAGGGTCGCGCGTTTGACCCGGCCATCCTTGACAGCGGCAAAATCGTAGCCGGTTGCCCACACGGCCGAAGTGAATTCCTCGCGAAAGGTGAAGACGCCCGCCTTAAAAGCCTCGAAAGCGACTTTGCGGTCGCCAAAATATTCGAACCGGACGCGATCGAAATTCGCCTGGCCGATATTGACCGCAAGATCCTTGCCCCAATAATCGTGGACGCGATCGAAAGCGATGTAATGCCCGGCATCGAAGGTGCCGACTTTATACGCGCTTGACCCGAGCGGCGGCTCGAGCGTCGTCTCGTCGAATGCATGGTTGGCGTAATAGGCGGCGGAAAAGACCGGTTGTCCCGCGATGATCAATATCGCTTCTCGGCTATGGTGCGGCTTGAGGCGCACCATGACAAGATCGTCGGCCTCGGCCTCGGCGGCGTCGAGATCGCGCAGCGTTTGGCGGATCGACGGGTGGCCCTTGGTTTTCAGGATATTCAGGGAAAACGCGACATCGCGCGCGGTCAAGCGCGATCCGTCATGGAACCTTGCCTCGCTTCGCAATAGAAAGCGGTAGGTTGTCTTGTCGGCCGAAACCCGTACGGCGCGCGCGACAAGGCCATAAAGCGAATCAGGCTCGTCGCTGCTTCCACTCATCAGCGAATCGAAAATGAGCCCCATTCCGGCGGCGCCGTCGCCCTTCAAGATATAGGTATTCAGTGTGTTGAAGGTGGTGAAATTCTGGTTGCCGGAGGTCGAGCTGACTTGCAGCACGATCTCGCCGCCCTTTGGGGCATCGGCATTCACATAGGGAAAATGGCTGAAGCCGGCGGGCATCGCGAGATCGCCGAAGATGGAGAGCCCGTGGGTCTCGGTCTCCTGCGCGGCGGCCCGCGCGCGGAGCGTAAAAAACCGCGCCAGGACGACGCCAGCGAAACCAAGCCGCAACGCCGAGCGGCGGGTGAGCGCAGATGAAGCTTGCGGGAGGAATTTAGCGGTCAAGTTTCCCTCCGGGCGAAGTGCCGGGCCGGGACAATCGCACCGCTTCCGGCGCGCGGCTGGGTTCACGGGCCATATAAGCATGAAAAAGCCGGGCAGGAACCCGGCTTTTGCAAACACGCGTTTCAAAACTCTCATTTTGCCGGCAAGGGCTCGGGAATGTCCGGCAGCGTATGTAAACAATCGACGATGCCGGCCCGTTTGGCCGGGACGCTCTCCCCCACCTCGAGCGGTGGGGCTAACATGTATTCGCCTTCGACCATCAATGGCGAAGCGCAAGCAACCCAGCTCCGCGCCGGCTTCACATTCGATTCGCAAGGGGATCAAAAAGGTCCGGGGTGGCGTTTGCCGCCGTGAGTCGCGAGACGGGAATTGACCCAACTTTTCGCGTCGACGCCAACCGGCGCCGATCGCGCGATCCAAAGGGCACGACGCGCCACGCACCCGAAGGCGCGTATTTCGACGCTCGCTTCTCTCAAGCCTTGCGCCGACGGGAAATCCGTTAGCTGCTAATCGGCCGCCCATTGGGGGTGTCGACTTACGGCACTCGCGCAGCCCCGGCGCTTGCAGTCATGCGCAGGGCGCCCTGCATCGGCGCCCTGCGTTTTTCACGAGGAACTCACTCAAGGAGTGGTGGGGACTGCCCCAATTAGGGTTCTGGTATTGACAGCCTGAGTGGTGATTGGAACACCCTGTACGGTTGCTTCCGTGCCGACTGCCGCCGTCATCACCTGACTGACGAACGCCAGGAACTTCGTGACATCGACGGATTGCGCGTTGGCCACGAAAATGATGTCGTCGTTGCGCATTTGAAACCTAGTGGCTAGGAAATAGCCGCCGGGATCGCGGAAGCTGACGGTGAAAATGACGGGAACGAGCGGCCCGTTGAACCGCGCCATGTCGGCGCCGAGAAGCTCGGCCACTTCGCGGGGCTCCCGGCGGTAAAGGAATACCGCGCCCGGGTTGGCCTGGACGTCGGCCAATCCACCGGCTTTCGCCACGGCCTCGGCGAGGTTGATTCGCCAAGCGTCGAAATTGAATTCGCCTTGCGCGGTTGAAATGGCGGAGCCGCTGGTTGCTCCAAAAGCCATGAATTTCTGCTGCTCTTGATAGACATAGATCCGGTCGCCCGGCAAAATATAGATGTTATTGCTTGCATTCATGACGAGATTTTCGAACGGCACGGTGGCGCGGCGTCCGCCCCGCTCGAGCATGACCCAGCTCGCATAACCTGGTCCCGAGATGCCGCCTGCGCGGGTGATGGCGTCAAGAACGCGGTCTCCCGCGCCGGTGCCTGGAACCGCGAAGCGAAGCGGCGTGTTCACCGTGCCGACCACGCTGATCAGCGAGGTCCGCTGCTGGGCCAAGGCCACTATGACTTGAGGCTCGATCGCCCGGTTCTTGATCTTCTCAACGATTTCGTTTTGGATCTGGACATTGGTGCGGCCGGCGGCCTTGATCAATCCGGCGAAGGGAACAGTGATATGGCCGTTGTTGTCGACCATTTGGTCCGGAAGACTCACGAAATTGCCAGAACGCGCACCTGCCTCGATCGGGATGAACAAACCTCCCGCCGACGCTTCGAATATCGTGACCGAGACGACGTCGCCAATGCCGAAGGCGATGTTGGC
>JBOHJV010000156.1:0-7178 GCA_050728695.1 Methylocella sp.
TGGGAGGGCGCGTCGGCCGGGCGTGGACGTGGCAAGGACGAGGACGAGGACTGGTCAATGGGCGCGCTGGAGGCTTGCGGCGGGAAGACGAGGACACCGGCGATTATGAGAAAAGCGCGACTGCGCACGTGTGCCACGCCGGCCCTATGCGGGACCTCGCGAATCCACCGCACGCCGATCGCATGCTTCGGGCACAAAGCACGCGGGTCGCGCTTTCCGCGCTGAGCTCGATCAGGACAAGCCAGTCGCCTATGACCTGGAGGGATATGCAGGACCAATGATCCGGCCGAAAGCAGGTCACCTGTTCGTCTCCGAGCGACCGCGACGTTGATGGCGATGATATGCGCATAAATTGCCAGACGTTTTCGAATCGATTCACCCGCGGGGTTCGCCATGGCCGCCTCGCTCATTATTATAGCGGAATCGCCCCAACCGCGCAGCAAGTTAGCTCGTCGTCCGGCGAATGCATGCCAAAATGCCGCGGCGTCCACCGGAGCACGATACGGTCGAATTGAATGGACCGGGTCTCACTCCACCGCCTTGCCCAATCGGCCGGCAAGGTCCTGGATATATTGCCAGGCGGTGCGGCCCGAACGCGAGCCCCGCGTGAGGGCCCATTCGAGCCCCTCGCATTCGATCGTTGCTCGATCGGCGCCAAGACCGAAATGCTCCGCGTAGCCATGGACCATCGCAAGATAATCATCTTGCGAACAGGAATGAAAGCCGAGCCAAAGCCCGAAGCGGTCCGATAGAGAAATCTTTTCCTGCACCGCGTCGTCCGGATTAATCGCGGTTCCGCGTTCGTTTTCGACCATTTCACGGGAAAGGATATGACGGCGGTTCGACGTTGCATAAAATAAAACATTTGGCGGTCGCCCCTCGATCCCGCCTTCGAGTGCGGCCTTCAGCGATTTGTAGCTCGTATCGGCGCCATCGAAGGAAAGATCGTCGCAAAAGACGACGAACCTCCGTGGCTGCCCACGCAACAGCGCCATGAGACGAGGCAACCCCTCGATGTCCTCGCGATGAATCTCGACAAGTTTGAGCGGCATGCTATCCTTCAAACTGGCAAGCCGCGCATTGATTGTTGCATGCACGGCCTTGACGAGCGCGGATTTGCCCATGCCGCGGGCGCCCCAGAGGAGCGCATTGTTGGCCGCGAAGCCTTGTGCGAAGCGCTCCGTATTGGCGAGAAGGGTATCGCGAGCCCGGCCGATGCCACGCAACAGCCCGATATCGACCCGGTTGACGCACGGAACAGGGACAAACGTCGCGGTCGAAGCGGCGAAGACGAACGCGTCGGCGGCGCTGAAATCGCAGGGCAACGGTTCCGTGAGGCCAAGCCTCTCAAGCGCGGCGGCGATCCGTTCTAGCGCCTTGGCCGCCGCAGGATCGCCGCGCAAAGGAGGGACGTTGTCTACTCTGGTCATTGCTGCACGCTTGCGGCTATTATTTTACTAAGCGAGTTTTAAATGGACCAAATCGGACGATAACATCGGGGGATATTACAGCGCAAAGCAGAGTCAAAGCTTGTTTCCATCGCCTTGCCGCGCCGCGAGAGCCAGCACTATCCGCGCAGCCCAGCTTATCGATGGCTGCCCTTGGCGCCATTGCTTTCGCGCCCGCTCTGGCTATATTCGCGCGCCATGCAGACAGAAGTCTTGGCGAACGCAAGTCTTTAATGGACCTAGGATCGAGGAGAAGGGAATTGTCTACACCGGCTTTCGCCCAAGCCGCCGCTGCCGGGGTCCCCACCCAGGGGGACATTCTCATGCAGTTGGTGCCCTTTGTCCTGATCTTTGCCATCGCGTATTTTTTTGTCATCCGGCCGCAGCGCAAGAAAGCGAAGGAACACGACAATCTGATCAAGAATACGCGCCGGGGCGATAGCGTGATCACAACGGGAGGCCTGATCGGCAAAGTGACGAAAGTAGTGGACGATGCGGAGCTCGAACTCGAAATCGCGCCAAATGTCCGGGTGCGCGTTCTCCGGGCGATGATTACGGACGTGCGGGCCAAGGGCGAGCCGGTCAAGGATCAAGCGTGAATCGAAGCCCACGACAAGTAGGAACTCCGGGCTGACGGCTTCGGCCGCGCCCCCAACCGTCGAGATTTGCCGCATCATGCTGCGTTTTCCGGCCTGGAAGATCGTATCCATCTTGACGATGACGGCGTTCGCGCTTCTCCTCATCGTGCCGAGCCTCCTCGGCCCGGAACAGCGCGCGGCGTTGATTTCGCATCTGCCGAAATGGGTGCCGGCCCGCGCCATCGTGCTTGGCCTCGATCTCCAAGGGGGATCGCATGTGCTTTTGGAAGTGGACAGCAATTCGGTCGTGAAGTCTCTTGTCGACAATCTGCGCGACAGTGTCCGCCGGGTGCTTCGCGAGGAGAAAGTGGCGATCACCGGCGGCATTGGCGCCCAGCCGCGCGGCGTCCAATTGCGCATCCGCGATCCTGGCGAGCGCGCGAAGGTCATGCCGAAACTCCGGCAATTGGCGGCCTCTACCGGCAGCGGCCTTTCCCGCACCTCTCGCGGTCCGGCCTTCGACGTGAGCGAAAACGACAACGGCCTCATCCAGTTCACGGTGACTGAGGCGGGCGTCGAAAGCAAGGTCCGCCGCGCTGTCGAGCAATCGATCGAAGTGTTGCGCCGCCGCGTCGACGCGCTCGGCACCACGGAGCCCAACATCCAACGGCAAGGCACCGATCGTATTCTCGTCGAAGTGCCGGGTTTGCAGGATACCAGCAAGCTCAAGGAAATTCTCGGGACGACGGCCAAGCTCGAATTCCGCCTTGTCGCCGAACCGGGCGCCGATCCCGCCGACGTCGAATCCTTGGAGGACGTCGAGCAACCCGGCAAATTGTTGCCGGTGGAGAAGCGGGTCATGGTGCAGGGCGAGGATTTGACCGATGCCCAGCCGGGCTTTGACCCACGCACGCAAGAACCGGTCGTCAATTTCCGCTTCAATATTCGCGGCGGGCAAAGGTTTGGCGAGGTGACCTCGGAAAACGTCGGCAAATTATTCGCGATCATCCTCGACGGCAAGGTCATTTCGGCGCCGCGCATCATTAGTCCCATCACGGGCGGTTCCGGCCAAATCTCCGGGCATTTCACTGTCGAGTCGGCGAACAATCTCTCCATTCTTCTGCGCGCCGGCGCCTTGCCCGCGAAACTCACGATTGTCGAGGAACGCACCGTCGGTCCGGGTCTCGGTCAAGATTCGATCGACGCGGGCAAGCGCGCGGCCTATGTCGGCGCCGCCCTCGTCGCCTTCTATATGCTGATCACCTATGGCATATTCGGCGTCTTCGCCAATATCGCGCTGGCCGTCCATGTCTCGTTCATTTTTGCGAGCCTCGTGCTTCTCGGGGCGACGCTCACCCTGCCGGGCATCGCGGGCATCGTCCTCACCATTGGCATGGCGGTCGATTCCAATGTCTTGATCTACGAACGCATAAGGGAGGAAGCGCATATGGGCCGCTCGATCATTTCCGCGCTCGATTCCGGGTTCAAACGGGCTTTCGCCACCATCGTCGACTCCAATGTCACCATGTTCGTTGCCGCCGCCATTTTGTATTTTTTGGGTACCGGACCGGTGCGCGGCTTTGCCGTCTCGCTAGCCCTTGGCATTCTCACCTCGATCGTGACTGCGGTGACGATGACGCGGATGATGATCGCGCTCTGGTACCGCTACAAGCGGCCGGCGAGGTTGCCGATTTAATCGATTCGGAAAACCGCGCGGCACTTTCAGGCGCGATCGCAAAAGGATAGAGTGTTTTCGTGCGTCAAGCCAATCCGCGTCGACGCGAGCAACAAGAACCGCTGGAGCGCCGTTTCGAAAGAGGCCCTACCGCATGAAACTCCTGCGCCTCGCGCCCGAGAACACCAAATTTCCGTTCATGCGCTTCCGCCGCGTGAGCTATCCTTTCTCGGCTCTCCTCTCGATTATTTCGGTTGTGCTTTTTCTTTCCCTGGGAATGAATTTCGGGATCGATTTTTCCGGCGGCACCTTACTCGAGCTGCGCGCCAAGAACGGCGTGGCCGACCTAGCAAAATTGCGATCCATCGCCGAACATCTGAAAGTCGGCGACGTCGAGGTGCAAGGTTTCGGGGGGCCGTCCGACGTGACCATGCGTTTCGGCCTTCAGGCGGGCGGCGATGTCGCGCAACAGGCCGCCGTGAACCGCGTGCGAGAGGCCATCGGCGATGGCTACGAGGTCCGCCGCACCGAAGTGGTCGGTCCCCGCGTCTCCGGCGAGCTCGTGCAGTCCGGCACGCTTGGCGTCGTCATTTCGATCATCGCGGTGTTGTGCTACCTCTGGTTCCGGTTCGAATGGCAGTTCGCGGTTGGCGCGATCATCGCGACGATGCACGACCTCTTGCTTACCGTTGGCTTTTTCGCGCTGACGAGGCTCGAATTCAACACGACGTCGATCGCCGCCATTCTCACCATTGTCGGCTATTCCCTGAACGAAACCGTCGTGGTGCTCGACCGCATTCGCGAAATGATGCGGAAATACCGCAAGATGCCGACCGACCAACTGATCGATGTCTCGGTCAACGCGGTGCTGCCGCGCACGATCATGACCGCGACGACCGTGTTTCTGGCCCTTTTTTCGCTCGTCGTTTTCGGCGGCCAGGTGATCCGCTCGTTCTCGATCGCGATGATTTGGGGCATTTTTGTCGCGACCTATTCGTCCGTCTTTATTTGTTCGCCGATGCTGATCTATCTCGGCCTGCGCGGCGACACCGTGGGTCCGGCGCCGGCCCCGGCGGCCAAGCCCGCAAAGAGGCCGGCGTAGCCGCCGGCGCGCCCTGATGCGCGGGCGGGAGACGCAGCCAAACGGGGATTACGCCCACTGCGAGGCACTGCTCCGCCGCGAGGATAAAGACCGCTGGCTCGCGAGCCTTTTTGTCCCGCTAAAATTCCGGCCGCATATTCATGCGCTCTATGCTTTCAGCCTTGAGACCGCCCGCGTGGGAAAAATCGTCTCCGAGCCGCTGCTTGGCGAAATAAGATTTCAATGGTGGCGGGACGCGCTCGATGGGACCAACGATGGCGATGCGAGGGCCAATCCTGTCGCCGCCGCTCTTCTCGATACGATTGCCCGGTTCGATCTGCCGGAAGCGCCGCTCCGCGAACTGATTGCCGCGCGGGCCGCCGATCTTTACGGCGATCCCGTGCAATCGATTGCGGCGCTCGAGTCTTATACTGAAGCGACTTGCTCGAATCTTTTTCAGCTTGCCGCGCTGATCCTCGACGCAGCGGAAACTGCCGCGAGCCGTGATGCCGCCCTCCACGCGGGGATTGCCTATGGGATCACCGGCCTGTTGCGCGCGCTGCCTTGGCATTGCGCGCGCGGTCAGGTTTTTGTCCCGGCCGAGATTTTGCAAGCGCATGGCGCGAGCCGCGACGATTTTGCCGCGGAGCACGCCCCGGAGGGGGTCCTCGCCTCGCTCACAGAGCTAAGGGCGCTTGCCCGCGCGAACCTCGATATTTTTTATGCCAAGCTCCCCGGCATGCCGGACAAAAGCCGCCCCGCGTTCTTGCCCACCTGCCTCTGCGAGCCTTATCTGCGGCTCATGGAAAAGCCTGGCTACGATCCGTTCAAGACCATCATCGAGCTGCCGCAATGGAAAAGGCAATGGATTCTTTGGCGCGCTTCCAGAAGGTGGGGCTAGCTCCGGTTTTCCTCTCGCATCGCCGCGAAGCCGCGCTCGCGGTGGACAAGCGAGCGTCGGCGAAAGCGCTCTCTGGAACAGGAAGCGTTCGAGACCGCTTATAAGCCGTCGCGAGAAGCACCAGGACGCGCGGCTCGCCGGCAAGCGTGAGGCGCTAGCGGTCAAGCGCGGGCGCGGTCCTCCCAGGGGAAGGCGTTGAGGGGCGCGATCGCCGCCGCCATGTCGCGCGCGGCGGCCATATGGGCTGGGTTCGAGACATCGAAGGTTTGCGTTGTCGCCGACATCAGCAAGCCGCCATTGGGCAGGCGCTCGACAATCGCCGATGCCGGTGGGGTGACGAGCGAAGCAAGCCAAGGGCAAAGATACTGGATCCAGGACTCGTGGAAATAAGTGTTATCGGGAACCAGCTTAAAGAGGGCGTCTGGATAAGACATGGCGCACACCGGATCCCAAGCCTCGACCATGGCGAGAAGGGCCGGCTTGAAAATCTGATAAGTGACGATCGCTGGGTCGAGAATAGAATAACGATCTGTAGAAAACATGAAATCATTTCGAAAAGGTGCCGGATATGTCGATCCCGCATGGACCCTTAAGGAGAATGAGCGATCGCGCGCCTGTCCCCTCGTCAGGGCGCCAAACCAATAGCCACGCATGGGGACGGGAACGCCCCAATCACTCTTTTCTAAACCCGCGGCCACTTCCTCCGCGTAATGGTCGCGCATGGTCTCGAACTTCCTGGGCCTAGACGTGCCGCAGGTCCAGAGCGCGAAAGCGGGATTGATCTCCTGCAGACTGTTGATCGTCCGCACGAAGCGGGCGGCGAGCGCATCAGGCGTTTCCGCCCGGCGTTCCCAATAGGCACGAATCTTAACGCCACGGCCGTACACAGAATTTGTCATGGCGCCTCGGCGGTTGGCACGGTGAAAATGAGAATTCTTCGCAGCTTAGTATCCTCGTTGAAAATATCGCGCGCCTTATCCGCCGCGTCTGTCTCGGCGAAATACCATTCGATGGCCCGGCCGCCGCTGGCGTCAACCTGGTCCGTGGCCTGTTTAACCCAGCGCGCACTAATCCTTTCGTACATAAAATCTCTCTCCAGCATGTGTGCAAAGCCTGGCCCCTTGGCCTCGATCATCGTTCCGTCGCGCTCGCGGCAATCGTCGAAGGCGACACCGTTTAAGGTGACCGCGAGCCCTGGAGGCAAGGGCCGCTGCGGATTATTGAGGGCGCTGATCTGCGCCTGATAGAGGCGCGCCCGCTCGGAGTCGCCATGCGGCACATCCGGCCCAGGCTCCGGGCAAACATTCGGCTGCGGTTTCTCGGCCTCGGCCTCCGCCGACGCCGCGCTCGCAGTCCTGTCCGAGGTCCGCGAGGTCTCTTTTGGCGCGGCCACGCTTTCGAGCGTCGCGGCGTCGAAAACAATGCTGCCGCCGACATCGCGGGCGATGGGGGTGCCGGTCTCGACTTCGTAGAAGATGCCGTCTTGCCCGCGCTG
>JBOHJV010000157.1:0-7177 GCA_050728695.1 Methylocella sp.
TACGTGCCGGAAATGCCCAACTCGCGCCAGGTGCGGCAGAATAGGTTCGGAAAACTTGCCAACATCAACGATTGGACTACACTTTGTCTCGCTGGCCGCCTGTTCAGAAGCATGTGGTAAATCAGGTTCATTCGTGATCGCGACGGGGTATCATTTTTTATATTCCTAGAGGTTACTCGCCATGCCATCCGCCAGTCCGCCTATGAATGAACGGATACGCCGACCGCATCCCATCACCGAGGTGCGACCGCTAACATTGACGTGCCATGTCGCTTATTGGAAGCCCGTCGTCTTGCCCGAAACCAGATTGGACCGATTAAACGCTATCAACGAAGAGCTCAAAAGGATCCACCGGGCATATAACGACACATTTGAGCATGGCTTTGATGACAAAAAGATATTTGATACCTTTGACATACAATGGAACTCCGTACCTGTGACACTTTATTTCACAATGCACAGAGAATTAATTTCATATACAATTTACATTCACGCAGACAGGGCGGGAAATTCTAGAGCCGAGAGAGTCGGCAAGCTGAAAGACTATTTTGCCAACATCATGGCTGTGGCTGCTGGCGGTTCACGCGCCGATTTGCCGACGTGCCACAAGTATTTGTTTGAGGGGATATGGACCGATTTCTTTAACGACAACAATGCGATCCCCCGCCCTTGTTCCTCATGGCCATTTGGCGCAGCCCTCGCGAAACCGCGCGTAATCGCGGATTTTCGTGGATTAATAATTGGTTCAGCCGCTTACGCAAGCAGCGACCGAATTGAAACAGCGGACGTCGACAATCTAAAAATTGCTGATTCCTTGTTTCCATTCTTATGCTGTCGCGAGAATAGTAACTCGGACGATTTCTCCATCTGCACCATGAAAGGATGGCGCGCATTTCATGCATCGACTTTAGGGGAATCGTCCGGAGCGCATGCCGAAGACACCCATCGCTATATGATATACTCGCATTCGCTGACTCCAATGGCGCTCGGCGAACTGGTCAATATTGGGCATCGGCTTGGCATTGCACGTCTTGCAGCAATCTTACTGCTTCCAAATCTTGACGAGGCTACAGAATTGCTTCGTCAAATCGAGAGGAAAATTGATGGTACCTTTAGACTGCTGAGCGAGCGTGGCTGGGACGAAGACATACAGAATCGCATCCACGCCATAACATTCGGGGACTTTGTAAGGCTCAACGGCATGTTCGATGGCAATATCAGAGAAAGACTTGAACTCTCTTTATGGTACAAAGAGAGATTCGATACTCTCATCAGTCGGCTGGAAATATATCCTCTCGGGGAATACAAAACGTTTAAGACAAAAACCAACGAAATGGTTAAAACTATGCTGGAAAGAGCGGACAGATTGCTTACGTATTACGGTAGAATTATTGAGGAATACCACAAAATATGTAATTTAGCTTGTGTTGAAGAAACAGCTGATAGAAATACTAAGATAGTAGACCTCCAAGTGAACGCCGAGCTGATTTTGTTTTGTGCGTTAGTGCCGTACTACCTTCCAAATGTGGTTTCGCACACGGTAAAGGCCGTATTTGATATTGACGAGCATGAACATCATCTCGTCGATAGACTTAGCTGGCCGTTCTTTCTGGCCCTCGGCATTTGGTGGACGCTGGGTAGTTTAGCCGAACGCAAACCGTCGTCGCAATTTGGTATGGCTGCAAGGCGAATTCGCCTGGCCGTCAAGCGATGGTTCGAGCTGTTCGCGCAAAACGTGCTGCTAGTAGTGCCGACCGTGTTTGCTGCTATTTGGGCGTACGTGGTGATCCATTTCCATTTGCCTGAACGCTTGGCTGGTTAGGACGCTTCCCTGATTAGGATACAGCGGGCTGCTGCCCAGGTCGCGAAGCGTTGACAGAACGCTTTCCTCGCTAGGGGACCATGGGATGTCCTTTGGGCCGCAAACCCCAGCGTCAATTTCTCCGGTCCGTTCTTTTGGATGTACGCGCATGGCCCATTTAAGGCCCTCGGCGGCGCCGATGCCAGCGACCACAGCAAGAGCGGTCGTGGCAAAACCAACTAGAATTTCGCTCAGCATATGCAGCTATCCTGTTTAAGAGGGCTCCGACGCCTCCCAGTCTGCGCCGTTTGAAGATGGTAATTCGGTAGACATCCCACAATCAAATCCAGAAAATTGGACCTCAACAAAGTTAAGCTCGTGGTGCGCGCCCGACACAATGCAGAAAGACTGTGACTGTAGCTTCGTCAGCTGGACCCTAACTTGCGCCCAGAACCTCCACTGTGCAGCTTGAGCCAGGCTTCACCGCTTGTAATTAAAGACTTCCTTCTAGCGTTGACCTCAAACTTAAGCGGCGTTTACTTCTCTGCGTCAAGCCCCAATTGGGGGAAGTTCGGCTGACTATCACAGCTCGTTAACGGTTCCTCAACATCGGTTCTGTGTGACCAAAAGTTCCATCGATTACGTCCTGGGTATGTCAAATTCTGGTGATGGGCGAGGCGCCGCTCCTAATAGAGGCCCGGAATTAGCCGCGACGTCCGGGCCCGGTAAGCATCGTACTCGGCGCCGAACTCCGAGCGGAGCAGCCTCTCTTCGGCCCGGATGCGCGCGACAAGCGGCGGGACCATGAGCGCCGCGAGCAGCACGCCGACCCCCGAACGAAACGCAAGGCCCCACCCCAGCGAGTTGACAAGCAACCCCAGATAGCTGGGGTGGCGGATGACGCCATAGACGCCGCTGGTGACCAGCGTGTGCCCGGGCTGGATGGCGACCAACCCGCTGAACCGATCGCCGAGCACAAAGACCGGCCAGAGCCGCAGCGCGCTACCCGCCGCAAAGAGAACGACGCCAAGCCAGCGAACAGCATCGCCGTCGAGGGTCCAGAACTCGTTGCGGTCCGTATAGGCCGGCAGAAAGGCGTCGAGCAGCCCGATCAACGCAAGAGCCGCAATGATCCAGCGGTTGCCGCGATCCTCGCGCACACCTGGGCTCACGTTTCCGCCGGCGAAGGCCGCCGCGCCGGCAATGACGAAGAGTGCCACCGCGAGCGCGCGCAGGGCTTTGTGGGAGAAAAAGGCGGCTAGCCCGCCCCAGCCGAGGACCGCGAGGCTGAGATAGGCAGTGGTGCCTAAAACGATGAGGGTCAATCGGACGATTGAGGGGACCATTGGTGACAGCCTCGATCCTGTGGGCGAACCTTGCATGGGAGGTGCCTTCCGGGAACGGACTGGGCCAGCGAGGCGGTGCCCGCGCCGTCCCGAAGTTGGCTCCGCGACATCGATCGATCTTACATCATTTTCGCGTCGGGGCGGCCCGACGTTGGAGGGGGAAAGTGGATATCCTGCCCGGCAAACTTTCGCGACCGGGCATCGAGGAAAGCCCAGGCCCGCTTTGATGTCGGCTTGGACGGATGAACGCGCTTCCCGTCCTTCGCAGAGACCGCGCCGTGCGGATAGAGGGCACATCGAGTAAAACGCTCCGCCTCCGGCCGCGCAAATCAGAGTCAAGGTTGTCATGCGTCTCAGCGCGAGAGTTCGGCGTGGGACAGCGCTTTTTGATTAGAACCGGCGCTACGTAAGCCTCGGCGCCAAGGACGAACCATCGCGGCGATCGCCGCGATGGATTCGCGCGGTTCCTCCCGGCCGCGGCAAAAGGCGGCGCCGATCAAAGGCAACACCATCGCCCCGCCTATTCTTTGAAACCAATGCCCGCTTTCCAGCGTGCGGCAAAGCCACCGCCATCGCTTTGCGCATCGATGGATCACCTTTAGAATGGGATGTCGTCGTCGATGATGTCGGCGGTAGGGCTCGATTTGGCGGCGGCGGCAGGGCGGTCCGGCGCCTGCTCCGCCGGCGGCGCGCGGCCGAATGAATTATTGGACGAATCGAAGGCGCCAGTGGCGTCGCCGCGGCCACGGCTGTCGAGCAGGGTTAGTTCGCCGCGAAAGCGGGACAGCACCACCTCCGTCGTCTTGCGCTGATTGCCGTCGCGATCGGCGTATTCGCGTGTCTGCAATTGCCCTTCGAGGTAGATCTTCGTGCCTTTCTTGCAATATTGCTCGGCGATCTTACCCAAATTCTCATTGAAGATCACGATATTGTGCCATTCGGTCCGCTCCTTGCGCTCGCCGGAGGCTTTGTCGCGCCAGGATTCCGACGTTGCGAGAGAAAAGCTGACAACAGGATCCCCGGCGCCAGTTCGCCGCACCTCAGGGTCGCGGCCGAGATTGCCGACGAGAATGACCTTGTTGACGCTCCCAGCCATGCTTGTCTCCCTATCGCAAAACGGCAAATATCCTGCTTAAAGCGAACGGCTCCGTTGTCGCATGCCGCGGCGCCCTTGGCGCGGCTCGCAGGATTTCTCCGCGATATTCCTAGCGCCGCAAACAGACCGACGCAAGCCGCCTGCGAACACCTGCCTCGGGCTGACAAGCTGGCGAGAAACCGCAGCCCTGAAATTACTGTCGTAAAATAAATTTCGATATTTCGTATTTGACCACTTTACAAGCCCATCGAAATGTGCGAACAAACAGGCAACATTTAGCAAACAAATGGGAACATCAAAATGAAAAAGCCAGCATCATTAGCGCGCAGATTAAGCCATGATTCGGTTAAGGAAAAGGCCGCAAGACCCATTGAAATCATGGAAATTGTCAAGGGTGCGCAAGGCACCGCGGCCTACATCGCGCAATTGACCGGGGAACTTGCGACCCTCGCCAACGGGGCGCGCTTCGCCAATTTGGCCCTTCTCCTTGCCCGGGCCCAGCTCGAAGCCGAGCTTTGGTCGTGTCAACGAAAATGAAGGCCGCCATGCGTTTTCTCGCGCTCGATGCCGCCTGCGCAAACCGCATGCCGATTTGGCACCGCACCCGCCTCGCCAATAGCGCCGGATCCGCGCCAAGCGTCCTCGATAGTCCGCCATCTTCCATTGCCGCGGGCGCCGGGGTCTTGTTCCGCGGGCGGTTGAAGAAGCCAGCCCTGGCGCCGCCGGTGCCTAATCGCCGACAAGCTGAAGAGTCAGGTGGCCGCCGGACCGCGGAACATGCCGGGGACCGGGCACCCTCGGCGCTAGTCTCGGCGATCGGACCAAAAATTTTCGACGCACGGCGAAGCCGCTAACGTCTTCATCCGCCGCCGGGATCACGATCCCGGCCGGGCGCTCCGTTCCGTCCGCAACCCGACATTGCCAACCTTGGCCGGGGTCACCGGCTTGCGATGGCTGGACAATTGCGCCCGCGGCTGGCCATCGCCGGCAGATCGCATTCGCTCAATCCGTGGATGCCACGTCGCTGGTGCCGTGCCAAGCTGCTAATTTTGGGTGCCCGCCACGGCAAACTCGCCGCCCATGGCGAGGCCGCGGTAGGAGAGGTTACAACCGCCGTCGAGCGGACAGCCGCGCTCGCGCCAAGGGCGTGACATGAAAAAAAACTCGCGCTATTTTATTCCATTCGCGAAATAACCAAATAGCATGAGCGCGGGCGGATCCTATGGTAGCGGGACCGGAGATCGAACTGAAGTTCCTATTCGCGGAGAGAGACGCAACCAAAGTCAAGGCCGTGGTTGCGGCGGCCTCGAGTAATCGGCAAGGAACCCATCAACGCCTTCGCACGATTTATTTCGATACGCCAGCTCAAGACATTTGGAACCACGGGTTCTCTTTGCGGGTCCGGGCGAGCGGGGATAGCCATGTTCAGACCGTCAAGCGGATGGCAACCTCCCGCATCCAAAGAGACGAATGGGAAGCGCAAACCAGCCGGCCCGAGCTCGATCTGGGGCTTATCAAAAATACCCCCCTCGCGCGTCTCGCCGGCAAATCTTCTATGCGCCGCGCCATAAGACCCGCCTTCGAAATGGAGATTGAACGCACGTCCTTCATGCTCGAATCCGGCGCTGGACGGATCGAAGCCTCCCTCGACCAAGGCGCGATCGAAGCGAACGGTGAAAAGCTTGGCGTGCGCGAGCTGGAGCTCGAATTGAAACGCGGCGACCGGTCCACCTTGTTCAACCTTGCCCGCACCTTTATGGCGCAGGCGCCGCTCCATCCAAGCCTTATCAGCAAAGCCGAGCGCGGTCATCTTCTTGCCGAGGGAGCCTGGGGCCGCGCGGCGAAAAGTTCAAAGCCGCGTCTCGCGAAGGACATGACTTGCCGGCGGGCGTTCCAGGAAATCTGTCAGACCTGCCTGCACGACTTTCATTTGAATCTCCCGGGTTTGGAGAAGTCAGACAATGTCGAGGCAATTCACCAAGGTCGCATCGCGATTAGACGCTTACGTGCGGCCATGGCGCTTTTTAAACCGATGGTCTTTGATTTTGCGTATCGAAGACTTCGCGACGAACTGAAATGGCTAGCGGGTTTGTTTGGCGCGGCGCGGGACATGGATGTCCTGCTGGCGAACTTGCCGCCGCCAGCCTCGGAGGACCAAGCGAGCATGGGGGCGGGAGAGCTCGCCGGCAATTGCGACTCCCAGCGTCTTCGCGCGCATCAGGCGGTCATCGAAGCCTTGGATGGCGAACGCGCGCGGACCTTGCAGCTCGATCTCGCGGTGTGGATTGAGGACGGGCGATGGCAAAGGCAATCCTCCGGCGTCATGGAGAAACCAATCCAAAGGTACGCCGGCGCGCGCCTGAGAAAACGCTGCCGAAAACTCGTGGAGCAAGGCGCGGGCCTCGCAAAGCTTGCGTCTGGCGCGCGCCACCAAATTCGCATAGAAGCAAAAAAGCTGCGCTACATGGCGGAATTCTTCGGCGATGTTCCAGGCATCGCCAACGACCATGAGCGCCTAGAAGATCTTATCAATTGCTGCGAAAAGCTGCAGGCGGCGCTCGGCGGGATCCGTGACGAGGAGGCCATGGCCCAGTTCTTGGAAAACGAGGCTGGGGTGGGCGCCCCCAATGGCCCGGCGAGGACAGCAATTTTGCCGGCCGGTCCGCCTCCGCGAGCGAGGGCCGGGATAGAAAAGGAACTCCAAAAGGCGGTCCGCGCCTATTCGAAATTGGCCGCGATCGAGGCGTTTTAAGGCCATGGCAAAGGCTTTGAGACAAAGCCGAGCAGGGGGCCCAGCGCTAGAAAAGATGTTCATAAAGCCTACGCCGCAAACTCGCTCCCCGCCCATTGACAGCGCGCCACGAACCGGCAATCTCGCGGATCATCTCGCACGGCGCAATTTTCCGGCCGCCGAAGAAGGCTTAGGGTAAAGCC
>JBOHJV010000158.1:0-7156 GCA_050728695.1 Methylocella sp.
ATGGCGGTCGTGGTTTTGCCGACCCCGCCTTTTTGGTTGGCAAGCACGAGCACACGCATGGCGGCGGCGGGCACCTCGTTCTCCACAAAAGAGACCTAAGTTATTGATTTTGAATGTTTTTTGAACGGGATCAGCGGCCCAAGAAAATCCCTCCAAGGCGCGGAGCCTCACCCGGCGCGCCGCCTTACAAGCACCAGGCGCGCCGCAGAACAGGTTTGGCTCGCTATCGTCGTGATTAAGTATTTACCGGCCGTTAATGAATCGGTCAATTCCGCCTGGAATCGTTTTCCCTTGGAAAAAGCTGGTGAGCACGAGCTGACGGCCATGCTCGAAGCCAAGAAGGGCTTTCGCAGGTTGAAGGCTTACAAGCAACTCCACGCCTTGCGAACTGCCCTCATCGCCCATCATGGACAGCATCAAACAATCGCACCCTTGCTAAGCAAGCCAAAGCCGCGTAGCGTCACCTATGGCAGCGGTCGCGTCGCCATTTTAAACAAAGGTCGGGACATCCCCATGATTGATGGAAACCCGCTAAAAAAGGAGGATCGCTCGCTTGAGAACAGCCGCATCAATCGCAACGGTTTGCCGAGGGGAGTACCTGCGCCACTCTTTTGCCTGCCGCGACTTGACGGGGCTAAGCTATCCCTGGACGAATATCGAGGGCAGCGGGTACTTTTGGTTTTTTCGGACCCTAACTGCGGCCCGTGTGACCAACTTGCTCCCCAGTTGGAACATCTTCACCGCCCAACGACTGACCTTCAGGTTTTAATGATCAGCCGGGGAGACCCGGAGGCCATTCGGGTAAAAGCTGCTCAACACGAGCTGACGTTCCCGATCGTACTACAACGACAGTGGGAAATTTCTCGCGAGTACGGGATATTTGCCACACCGGTTGGCTACTTCATTGACGAGCAGGGTATTATCGCAGCAGACGTGGCGGTGGGCAGCGAAGCCATCCTCGCTCTTGTGACTGGGCGAGAGAAAACGATGCGAGAACAAATGCAAACTCGGCTTGAAGCATTGAGGAAAGAATTTGAAACAGGACAAGCCGAGTTCGAGAAAGTAGAGCGGCAGCGGACATACTTACGGGAAACGATGTTGCGGATCAGCGGGGCGGTCCAGGTGCTCGAAGAACTGCTGGCGGAAGGACAGCCTCCTAGACGGGACCGAGCTGGCCCCAATGAGTTATCTTCTGCTCCAGCCGATGAAGCCAATGCCCGCCCAGCACATCAAAATCTAGGCGACTTGCCTGGGACAACACAATCGCAGGGCACTACTCAGTAACGATAGCAGCTATTCAGTTAAATAAGGAGGTAAGACAATGGCTTGGGACCTTACAGGAAACGGCGGCACCAATCCAGCCACCAACTTCCTAGGCACTACGGACGGCCAGCCGCTCGTCATCCAACCCGGGACTGGCAACGTCGGCATCGGGACGACAAAGCCAGAAGATAAATTAAGCGTGAATGGTAAAATAATGTTCACCGACGGGGGTTCGAAAGCTGGAGATATGGGGGTCGATTCCCTGGGTGTCTGGATACAGCCTCTGGACCCTACCACCGGCATTCGGCTGAATGCCGGCCAACACGCCGTCGGCTTATACGTGGCCGCAGATGGCACCGTACAGATCGGAGGCCCGGCCTCGCCGGCATCTGAGCCATCGCTCCATATTCTTCGTAGAAATGAGGATATAAATCTTTCTCGAGCTGCCTTAGTGATAGAAAATCCTTCGGGGCACCAATCCATGCAGTATTTTTCGTTTGGCGGGGTTGAGAAGGCTTCTATTCGTGCGGACAGCACTGGAAATCTTGTTTTTAGCGCGAGTAGCGGTACATATTATTTAGGGAGAGACATGGGTGACCCGGACTCCATCACGATCGTACCTCATAACGTCGGACGAACCCTAACTATAGCTGGAAGCTTGAAAGTGGCCGAAGTCATATAGGGGGATGGAAGTAAACAGGAAACAGCTACTTTGCAGGGTCCTCCAGGCACGGATGGTCGGCCAGGCACGGATGGTCGTCCAGGCAGGGACGGTAGCCAAGGTCCCCCAGGTCCAAAAGGCGACACAGGCGTCCGTACCACAACAAGCGCTATCTGCGGTCCAAGTCCCTGTAACCTTGTTTGCGGTAGCGGAGTTTTTGCGCAGCAAATTGGGCCTTGTAATGTTACTTCAGATACTGGCTCGTGTGGAGCTACCCAGCAGGCATATTGTTGTGTATGCCACGCGTGATAAAAACAGCCATCTAGCGCATCGCAGTTGACCCGGTAGATGGTTTTGTGGGCAGCAGTAGTCCTGGAAATGCTTGCCGCAAATCTAGCCGCAATACCTCAGCTGGCTCTTCGCCTGACGAGCACCAGGCGCGCCGCGCAACAGGTTTGGCTCTCCATGGTCGTGATTAAGTATTTACCGGCCGTTAATGAATCGGTCAATTCCGCCTCAAGGAGTTTTCCCTTGGAAAAAACCCCAACCGCGCCATTGTAGATGAATTTTTCCGCGTAGCCGAGGAGCGTTTCGAGCGGCGCCAACGCGCGCGCGCTGACGGCCTCGAACTGCTCGTCGAGGGCGGGCAGGACCTTTTCGAGTCTACCACAGTGGACGATCGCGGGCGCCGATGCTTCGCGAATAACGGTTCGCAGAAAAGCGCATTTGCGGCGGTTGGATTCGACGAGATGGACAATCGCCTCTGGATCATCCGCATATTTGATCGCTGTCACAAGCCCCGGAAATCCGGCGCCCGAGCCGAGATCGAGCCAGCGCCGGGCCTCTGGAACCGCCTCGGAAACCTGGAGTGAATCGGCGAAATGCCTGACCCACAGATCGTCAAGGGTGGATTTTCCAACCAAATTGACCGCGCGCTGCCATTTTTCGAGGAGATTTGCGTAGATTCTTAAGCGCCGCAGCGTGTCCTCCGGAAGGTCCGCGAGGAGAACGCGCGCGCGCGGGAGGTGCATGGTAACACTCAAAATTTCGCACCCGCGCGGCGAAGCTTTGCGGCTAGCAGGGTCATGGCGGCGGGCGTCATTCCTTCGATGCGTCCGGCCTGCCCCATGGTGCGCGGCCGGATGAGGTCGAGCCGCGCCCGTATCTCGTTGGAAAGGCCAGGCAGCAGAGCATAATCGACATCATCAGGGATGGTCAGCGCCTCGTCGCGGCGGAAGGCTTCGATGTCCTTGGTCTGGCGGTCGAGGTAGACCGCATATTTGGCATCGATTTCGACTTGCGCGGCGGCTTTTGACGCGATCTCGCCAAGCTCTGGCCAGATCGCCCGCAGGCTCGCAATCGAAACGCCAGGCAAGGCGAGGAGGCCGAAAGCGGTCCGGCGGGTTCCATCGTAATTGACGTGCAGGCCATGCCGCGCCGCCTCGCTAGGAGTCAAACTCAACCCTTCCAGCAGCGCCCGCGCGCTGGAGTGCGCCGCCTCCTTCACGGCAAAGGCCCGCCGCCGGTCCGCTCCGACGCAGCCGAGGGCGATGCCTCGCGCGGTCAGCCGTTGATCGGCGTTGTCGGCGCGCAGCGACAAGCGATATTCGGCGCGCGAGGTGAACATGCGGTAGGGCTCGCTCACCCCCTTCATCACCAAATCGTCGATCATGACGCCGGTATAGGAGTCCGTGCGGCTGAAAGCGACGGGGTCCTTGGCCCCGGCGCGCAACGCGGCATTGAGTCCCGCGACGAGACCTTGCGCGCCCGCCTCCTCATAGCCCGTTGTGCCGTTGATTTGCCCGGCGAGGAAAAGGCCACGGATTTTTTTTGCCTCGAGGCTCGGAGTCAAGGCGCGCGGATCGATGAAATCATATTCGATCGCATAACCAGGCCGCAGCATTTTGGCCTTGGAAAGACCGGGAATGGTGTGGACGAATTGCTCCTGAATCTCCTCAGGCAGCGAGGTCGAAATGCCGTTTGGATAGATGGTGCTGTCGTCGAGGCCCTCCGGTTCGAGGAAAATCTGATGCGCCTCGCGCTCCTTGAACCGGACGACCTTGTCTTCGATCGAGGGGCAATAGCGCGGCCCCCGGCCCGAAATCGCGCCGGAATAGACCGGCGCGTGCCTAAGATTTTCTTCGATGATCGCATGGCCTTCGGGGGTCGTGTGGGTGATGAAGCAATCGACCTGCGGCGTGCGGATCCCCTCGGTCAAAAAGGAAAATGGCTCGGGCTCGGCATCGCCGCTCTGGCGTTCGAGCATGTCGAACTCGATCGTGCCGCCATCGAGCCTTGGCGGGGTTCCGGTCTTGAGACGCCCAAGACCAAGGCCTAGGTCCTGCAGTCTCTCGCCGAGGCGGATCGCCGGGCTTTCCCCCATCCGCCCCGCCGGAAAAGTCTTTGCGCCAATATGAATAATGCCGCGCAAAAATGTCCCCGTGGTCAGGACGAGCGCGCCGCAACGAATTTTTTCGCCATCCGCCGTCTCGATCCCTTCGACGCGGCCGTTTGCCAAGAGTATATCGGCGGCCTCGGCTTCGATCACGCTGAGATGTTCGGTCTCGGCGATCGTCTTCTGCATCGCCTGCCTGTAGAGTTTTCTGTCGGCTTGGGCGCGCGGGCCGCGCACGGCGGGGCCTTTCGTGCGGTTTAAGACGCGAAACTGGATTCCGGCCTTGTCCGCGACTCTTCCCATGAGCCCGTCGAGGGCATCGATTTCGCGCACGAGGTGGCCCTTGCCGAGGCCGCCTATGGCGGGATTGCAGGACATTGTGCCGATCGTGGCAAAGGAAAGGGTGACGAGCGCGGTGCGTGCGCCCATCCGCGCGGACGCCGCCGCCGCCTCGCAGCCGGCATGGCCGCCGCCCACCACGACTACGTCAAAAGCGCCTGGCATCCTCTCGCCTCTGTGCGGTTTGTTTAGAAGAGATCTAAAAACGTTTCACGTGAAACATTTTTCCGGCGCGCCCAAACCATTTGTCAAAATGTTTGCCGCGAGGCAAATCGCGAGACTTGAACTTGACAAAGATTAGACTGGCGCTATTTTCGCTGCTGCGGATTGAATATTATAGGAGAAAATTCATGGACGAACTTTTTCGATTCGTCAATTTGCGGCCGCCGCAAAGTGTTGCCCAGGTGGGCATCCCAATTGCGATAGATCCGCCTACCTCGCTCCAGGGGGAGTTAGAGAGCGCCCGCAATAGCAGCAATCCGTGGCAAGCTATGGTGAATGAAGCCACCGATTTTGCGCTCTCACGAGGTATCTTTACTGACGGGGGCTATGTCAAAGATATCTCTTCACTGGCTTTCTACGCTCAGTTCATTGCGTTTCGGGCAGCTCTCACGGCCCCTAACCAGCAATTTAATTTAGCCAGCCTTCGGCAAGCCATCCAAAGAATTTTCAATATGGATGCCGCTGCACTGATCGCAGATGCCTCATTTCAGACAGATAAACAACGAGTATTCGACAGTATCCTGGCAATCTTCATTGCCCCTGTTGCGCACCGGGGGCCGCTCGCTCCCCTGACCGAAATCGCCCAGCTCATTGATCTCGTGCAGCGAGTAGCGGCGGGAGACACAAAGCTCGATGAGGCCGGCGCCGTGCAACAGGCGCTAACAGCGACGATCCTGCTGCCTCCAACGCTTTTCCCGCTCCGGCGAGGCCTTTATCAACCGGTTGGAATGGGTGATCTCTTGGTCGTCAAGCAGCATCTCAAGAGGTATGAGCTTGGCGAGATCTCGCACATAGAGAATATCCTCCAAGGGGAATCGAAGAAGCATACGAACAAGCATACGCTGACACACGAGCAGACCTTTGTGACCGAAACCGAGAAAACGACGGAAACGGAGAAGGATCTCCAGACGACGGAGCGGTTTGAGCTCAAGACAGAATCGGAAAACACCATAAAGGAGGACACAAGTGTCAAGGCAGGTGTTTCCATTTCCGCTAAATATGGGGACGTCCAATTGAGTACTAATACCGATGTAGCCTACAGCAATTCCAAAACAGACGGGACAAAAACGTCAGTAGATAAAGCAAAGGATGTCACAAGTCGGGCCGTGGTCAAAGTGACTGAACGGGTTCGGCAGCAGCAGACCACCCACATAACGGAAACGTTTGAGGAAACCGACGATCATGGGTTTGATAACATCCATGGCAGCGGCAACGTTATCGGTGTTTATCAGTGGGTAAACAAGATCTATGAAGCGCAGATATTCAATTACGGGAAGAGGCTGCTCTTCGATATCATGATTCCAGAACCCGCCGCATTCCTTCTGGACAGCGTTAGCGTGCAGGGGCAAGCGGACTCGATCATAGCGCCAGATCCTCCAGTTATCATCATAGATCCAACAACCAAACCTCCTAAATCGAGGCCGATTACACCGGCTGATCTTTCATTAAACTTTTTAAACCCTGACACCCTACGTCCAGACCCTCTTTACTATGGCAACTTTCTGGCAAAATATGGCGTGGCTGGGGTCGACGCGCCGCCTACAGATTCTCTTACAGTATCAAAGGCGTTCTCAGCCGTAGGGGCGTCCGACGGGTCCGTTGATGAAAGGAAAAATCTGGTCCAAAGTGCGGACTTGACTATCAAAGAAGGATATAAGGCTCAAAAAGTGGCGGTACAAGGGGACTACCGTACAGGCGACAAGCCAGAATCGCAGTTGAGCGTATTTGTGGGTAACAAACAGTTTCTGTTCAAGAATCAAAATACTACAGTGCAGAATGCCGACTTAGATGGAGAGGTTGCAACAATTCCTGTCGCAGCCGAGTATCACAAACTAGACGACTATGGCCTAACGATCGATATACAGTGCAAGGTGACGGACCAGGCTATAGAGCAATGGAAGGTTAAGACACACAGCGCAATCATTCAGGCATATAACAAACAGCTAAGCGATTACGAGGAGAAGCTTGCTGCTCGCGCGTTTCAAAAAGGCACGCAAGGAGCTATCGGCGGCAATCCCGACCAGAACCGGCGCACTGAGCGAACCGAGATCAAAAAGGCGTGTACCGCGCTTCTCTCTGGTTACAACCTCCTTGAATTCGACGGCATCAAGGAGGATCTCGACCAAAATGCGCCGCCGCCTCCTTCTGCTCCATTCCACAAATTTCCGAGACCTAACACGCGTCCATGGCAACCAACGCCAACGGGCGGAACGGCCCCGATCTCATTTGCGGCGACGTTCCCCCAGGTGCAGGCGGCGCTTGAGGCGCTTTCGAGT
>JBOHJV010000159.1:0-6800 GCA_050728695.1 Methylocella sp.
TCAGCCGTTTCAGCCGATCATCAACATCGAAAAATCCTGCCTGCCTGCACATCGAATCAACTCCGATCCCATCCGCCAGGATGGAATCAGAAATAACTCAAATTGGCGAGGTTTTTAGAACCGCCCATTTAGGTCCCAGAGGCCGGTCTGGTCCCAAGCGCGTCGGCGAGCCGCATCTTTGCCGAACCCGGCGGCAACGGCTTTTGCTGGCTTGCGTGCGGCGCCCAACCGGAGACGAAGATCATCTCGAAGGTCGCGCGCACGCGCCCGCAAGGATCGGCGAAACGCTCCGCATAGATGTTTGCGGCGCGCAAGAAAAAATCCTTCCTCGCGGGCTTGCGGAGCCGTCCGGAAAGCGCATTGGTCGCACCCATCGCGCGCAGATCGCGCATCAGGCCAAACATGTCCGCGTAGCGCACTGTGATGGGCTCGCTATCCGCCACCGGCAAGGCGAATCCGGCTCTTTGCAGAAGCGCGCCCATGTCGCGCACATCCGCGAAAGGCGCGACGCGCGGGCTGATCCCGCCGTAAATCTCGGTCTCGGCCACGGCGAGCGCGGTACGCAATTCGTGCAGACTTCTCCCGCCAAGGAGGCAGCCAAGAAAAAGCCCATCGGGTTTCAAAACGCGGCGAAGCTGAACGAGGCTTCCGGGAAGATCGTTGAGATTTTGCAAGGAAAGCGCCGATACCGCCAAATCGAAGTTTTCGGGCGCCAGCGGCAAGCTTTCCTCATCGCCCAAAAGGCGCAGGATCCTGCCATCGCCAGCCGTTTCCGCCAACGGCGTCATGCGGACCAGAAGGCGTGGCTTGAGCCGGTCCGCGAGCCGCGCGGCAAGCCAAGGCGAAGGCGTGCCGGCATCGAGGACGGCGGAAAAATTCCGCTTGATTGAGGAAAGCCGCTCGCAGAACTCTTCGCTAGCATGGGCTAGGAGAAATTCCTCGGGTCCGGCGGCGGCCGCGCGGGCAAGCCTCCACCTTTCCAGGCGGCGGTCGAAGATGGGAGGCGGAGCTGTCGTCATGGCCGCGTCACCGGACGCAAGTCTCGTTAAGCAGCGGCGGCGGGGGCGCCGTTTCGATAGAGCTCGTTCTCCCGCATGCCCGAAAAATACTACGCCCCGATCCGGTGCATCCAGTAGATTACTTTAGACCATCCAAGAAAGCGGTCCGGCGCGCCCAAGGGGACGATTTCCGAATTCTTGCCACAATCGCAGCTGTCAGAATGGATTGACGATCGAGTCGGGATACAGCGTGCGGGCTCTCACTTTGGACCTTGAGACCAGCAACTCTTGTCAGCCATTCTGGTAAAGGTAGTGACTTCGCCAGCTCCGGGATTGGCTTTCGCCCCCTTGACCTGGATGATCCGTCCCCAGCTTCCGACGATCCGTGATTTGTCCGCTGAGAGTTTGCCAGTGAATTTTCGGGGCCCCTGCCCGGCGACCCCACCCCAGTAGATCCCTTCCTCCAATGTCAAAGTATGTCCTTTGATGTGTACTCCAAGCGCATCTCCAACATTTTCCTGGAAGGTTGCGGTCGTCATGTCTTCGCTTAGATCGACGAATGCCCCGTTCCTCGCATCATCCCACGCTAGGAATGTCCCATCCAACCCTTGGGCAATATGAACACAACGTGATCCGCTACCGCCAACCCCGATATTCTCCGACCAGCCGCCCAGAAATGGATTTGAAGCAGCTTTCAATGACGCGCGGGGACGCGCCAACACGACAGGCCTCGTCACGTCGTTCCGCGTGTAAGTTCCTATCCAGAGTCGTTTCTGCCCATCGAAAGTCAGATCAAGCGCCAATTCACATTGAATAATAGTACCCGAACATTTGCGTCGCCGCCCATTGCGCCGAGCCCGGCGCCTTGACCCTGATCCATCGGCTTTAATTTGCAGGAGATGACCATTAAAAGACGCGCCACCGTCCTTGGCGGTGGTAAAAAAGCCGCCTTCATCTTTTCGAGCGACCCGCTCGTATACGCGAACGTAGAAACTTGCGATCTTCTGGGGGCCGTCTCCGGCCACTTTTCCCTGATGGAACGGGACGCGACGATTGGCATTTATATTCACCAGAATTCCGATCTGAGAACGCTTCCTGGCGAAGGGGTCGTCCGTCTCCCAATTGCCTGCCAGCGTTTCCGCGTCGGGCTCTCCTGGCCCTAGCGTCACCTGCGATCGCTCTTCCTCGACTCTTTCTGCCTCCACGTCCCGAATCTTGTACCCTGGCGGGGGTTGAAACAGCGAAGGGTCCGGTTCGCCCGTGGCAATATTGTCTAACTGCTCGGTCGTGTCCGACGTTCGGGGATTGTGGTCGACACGAATTAAAATGATCCGGAGTTGCGGCGAAACCCACGATTCGTACGTGCTCGCGAGAGGCTGACCGTTGTGGATGGACCCGGCGGGGATGAAGGCTGTCAAACGGCACCCCCGCGCGGGAATATTCTGGATCGTTCGCTCTCCCAGATCCGTAACCTGTTGATTGGCTCCGTAGGGTTCATCTCGCGGGTGGCCGCCTACCACCTCACATGCACTCAGAGCTTGCGGTCCGAGTAATGGCTTGTTTGGTCGAATGCGTCTCTTGAACGCAACATCGTTCCAGGGCGGCGGCTCGCCTTCTTCCCAGTCCAAGACCACCCCAGCCGCAGGGTCGCTAATGGTACCACTCGCAATGACGAACGAAACTCCGTTTTCATAGCGGACGTGCGGGGATTCGGGCGTGCGGGTCGCAACACGGCCCGCGGAATCTCGCGCGACGAAGCTGTGCGATTCGTGGACTTTTCTTTTGCCGTTTCGTATTTCGACACTACGCGTGTTGTAATCAGCGCTAAACGGTTCGCCGGTGACGATAGGATAGTCCGAAACCGCAATACCTCCGCCGCCGGGGACCGCACCTGGAGACCAGTGGCTGCTAAGCGGCGGAATTGCCTGCGCCCAAACCACCGGACCTGCCAAAAGGCCGGCCAACCCAACCCCCGTGAGAAGGATCAACCGTCGCAGAGCTGTTGGGATCGCCATGGCTGCTTCCAAGGAGTTCGGCACCTTCATCGCCCCGGTAGTTCCTGGCATTTCCCCGCAAAGTCGGTCTGGTTGCTTCGAGCGTAGCGATCCCATGTAAGCATAGAGGCCAGGTGCCTCAAAGTCAAAGAGCTTTGAATTCGAGATCATCGAGAAAAGCGATGATTTCGCGCCTGTTGACCTTGCCGTCCTTGATCCAGATGAATTGTTGATAGTCCGTCAGAAGGATATCGTTCGACAGCGCCTTGCAGCGCTTGATTTGATCCGACTTGAGAATCTGGTCGAGGTTTTCGCCGAGGGTCTTGTTCTCGGCATAGCCGAGGATCATCGCTCCCTTCATGACCTTAAAAAAGTCTGGCGTATGGGATCCGCGTACCTTCTTCGCCTCGTGGATGATGCGGATGCCTGGGCTGGCCTCCTGTGCCACCGCGTTCAGGAGACTTTCAAGCGCGCCCCGGTCGGAATGCCCGGTCTTGTCGCCGCGGTCTTCGCGCGCGAATTAAAAACCGCAGTGCTAAAGCATAAGCCCAATCGAAAGGTAGCGCTTGCTCCAAGCCCTTGTGAGGCTGAATTGTCCGGTCTGTTGTTCGCGAGAACGTGGCCCAAATGCAAAACGGAACTTTCGGCCGATCCGGAGCATTGCCTCTACTGGCCGGGGCCACATGAAACCCTGGACCTGGCAAAAGAGCGCGCCGATTAGAGCGCTTTGGAAATGTGGAGGTCGAAAGTGAAACCGTGTTTTATCGCGACACTATTCTTCGTCGCGATCCCGGCTTTTGCACGGGCCGATGATTTGAGCTGCATTAGCACGACATTCAATTTGCTCTCGCCCAACGATAAGGTGTGTGTCACGTTTTTTGATGACCCAAAGGTCGCGGGCGTTACGTGCCACATCTCGCAGGCTCGGAAAGGCGGATGGGGCCAGCCGCTTGGTCTGAATGAAGACCCATCGAATTTCTCGGTGGCGTGCCGTCAAACCGGACCCATCAATGTCGACATGTCGAAGTTACCGGACGACGAGGAGGTATTTACCGAGAAAACGAGTATCATCTTCAAGGCTACCCGCATTTACCGGGTGCTCGACAAGAAGCACAACACGCTGGTTTACCTGGCTGTAAGTTCGAAAATCGTCAGCGGTTCGCCAGCCAACTCCATCAGCGCGGTGCCGATTATGCCATGGGGATCGCAATGATGGCGAGCAAGTCCTTGCCTGCTTTTCCCCATTATCGTAAAGACCAGCCGCGATCAGCTATTGAAACCGGCGGCGGATCCGCGACAAGTCGGGCAAGCTTGGCCGAGGCGATAGCCGCCTCGCTTGGGGCGCGGGAAACTCAAAACCTGCCGAGCAATACCAATATCAAGACGATAATTAGTATGAGCCCGAGGCCGCCCCCGCCATAATAGCCGGTCCCGTAAAAAGGACCGCCGCCAATTCCGCTAAAACCCCCGAGCAAGGCGATAACCAAGATGATGAGTACGATGGTTCCAAGCGACATGAATGTCTCCAAGGAGTTAGACCACTGCCTGCGAGAGAGCAACGGCCGACAACGCGATCGCGAATTCGGTGCCGCGGCCGTGGGCGGGCGCGGCACCGTCTTGATTGGACCATTTAGCGAGAGAAGAGTGCAAGCAAAATGATGATTGGAATCGGCACTCCCAACAGCCAGAGGAGAATTCCGCGACCCATGGCAAATGTCCTCCTTGTTGATATTGTTGACGATTTCTACTCCGCTTTTCCAACTGGATAGCCGAGGCCTTATTTTCATGCGCCGTCTCGAATCCGCCCGCCTTCCGTGGCGGCGAGGCTCGCGGCAAAGGCGCCGATCAGCATGGAGGCGGTCAACCAGAGCGATAATTTCATGGCGCCCTTGCGAGCATTGTCGGCCGCAATCTTAGCCTCGGTGACGACCTCCGATACCCGCTTTTCCGCATCCGCCTGACTAAGCCCCGTGCTCTGCGCGACGACTTCCGCCATATAACTACGGTCCGCGGCAGCGACGTCGCCGCCGGCACGAAGACTGGCTACCAAAAGTCGGCCAATTTCCGCGCGTGGAGCACTCGGATCCTCCCCGGCTTGGTTGGCGGCGGGAGCGGAGCGGAACAGTCTATCCACGAACGGGTCAATTGGCGCGGACGACCGGGCCATAGCCGGACTGCTGGCCTGCACGAAGCCGCCCGACGCCGCGCCGACGATGTGAGCCGTCGCCGAAGCCAAGGCAGCCGCACTGAGGACGGTCGCCAACCCCCACGCCAGGAATCCGTGGGCGGTGTCCCGGAAATAGACTTCGTGGGTATGGACACCGACCCACTTGGTACGCAGCCGTCCAGCGAGATATCCACCAATGGTCGACGACAGCATCGCCACCACGATGAGGTAAAGGCCAGCGCCGACGCTACGGGTAGTCGACGAAAGCCCGGCGCTAGACCACGGCGAAACCGCCGCAAAGCCCATACCCACGCCAAATACCAGTAGCATTAAGGTCAAGGCTGTCGCGGCAATCCCACCAGCGATAACCGCGCCCCATGAAACTCCCGACGCCTGAGCCTCTTCGGTTGCAGCCCGCATGCCGGCCGGTGCTTCCATCATAGTTTCCATCCCAGCGAAATGTTTGGCTTTATGAGGTTAAGTTACCTCAAGAAGCACACCCAACGATGTTACTCCTGGCCTAGCCCCCCTGGGCCGATTGATTACGCATATTGCGGATGCGATCGTGATTTTCCTTCACCCCTTGGTACTGGCGCTGCACAATCGCTTTTACATTCGGAGGGAGGTCCTCCTTGAGCGCTGCTTCATAAGCGCTTTTTGCAGCGTCTTCGCCGCGCTCGCATTCGGCCAGCACCGCGTGTTCGTCCTTTCCAGTAATCGAAGACTTGATGTTGGTCCAAGCGCGGTGCAGCGAACCGCCGACCGTGCCGGAGGTTGCGGGTTCGCCGCCGAGCTTCCGTATCTCGGCCTGCAATTCAGCCGCGCCCCCGTCACATCTGCGGGCGGCGTCCTCGAACATCGTCTTCAAACGAGGGTTTGTGACGGCTTCCGCGCAAGTCCGGAAGCCCTCCTCACCATCTTTCGTCGTCTCCAGCAGCTTGTTCAACGTCGCGACAACGTGATGACTGTCCATCCGATTTCTCCCATTTTGTTCAGGCCGCCTGGCCGCTCGCGCCCGTAAATGCGTATGCGACCCCAAAAGTTCCAAAGGTTTCGCGAGCAAACGAGGACAGCGATGTGACGCGGCTCAGGCCGCCATCTTCTGGCAGCTTTCGGCGCAGCGACGGCAAGCATCCACGCAATCTTTCATCTCACCAATCCGCTCACAATCCGCGGCGCATTGTTCACAAACCTCGGCGCACAAGCGACACGAGCGTTTGTGAAGCGCCGAGCCGATCAACATGAAATGAGCGGACGTCCTACACATCTCGGCGCACGCCATCATTAGCCTTAAGTGCTGGGGTTCGGTATGTCGACCGCCAGCCTCCAAACAGTGCCCCATCGCCGTCGACAGGCACGTTTGATAGCAGCGCAAACATTCCTCGATGCAGCTTTTCATTTCCGCGTTGACGCGAGGCATTTTTGTGCTCCCTTCACAACTGTTCAAAACCATTCATACTGTGCCGAGCTGGACGCCAGGCCATTGCCGAATCTGGATCAAGCCGCCGCCTTTTGATTGACCGCGGCCGTGGCCAATTTGGAAAGTAGCTCATCCGTTCTCTTCTCCTCGGCCAGAGTTTCATCGAGCAGTTTTACTGCCTCGCTCAATCCAAGCTCGGAGGCCCACGTTTTCAGGGTGCC
>JBOHJV010000160.1:0-6773 GCA_050728695.1 Methylocella sp.
AGTCGCCGAAGCGGTACAAGAGCTCGAAAAGAGATATGGATGGCAAATTAACTACGAGGATCCTCCCTATGTTCACTATAGCGATATTGTCGAAGTGACAGATGCCGATGGGCACGTGGTACCGGTCCGGAGCCAGTCCGAATTGCAGGCGATGGGAAACACTAGAACATTAGGACCAAAGGGAGGAAGCCTGACGTTTACCCTGCCGTCGGCCGATCCGGATGAAATGGCAGCGGTCGAGGCTCTCGTCAAGAGCTATAACGAAGGCCATCGCGGCTTTGAATTTGCTGTCGTGCAGGGAGCCGGCGGCATGCTTCACGTCGTGCCACGGCAAGCGAGGGGGTTGTCCGGCAACCTTGAGCCGGTGACGCCGGTATTGGATACGGTGATCACGATCGAGCCAAAGGAGCGAACCTCCTGGGAGCTGCTCAAAGAGGTCTTCAAAAAAGTTTCCATCGCTACGAACACGCGCGTAGAGTTTGGCACTGTCTCATATAATATGCTATTCCGTTCGAAGACTTCCATAGGCGGATCGGGAAAGACGGCGCGGTCTATTTTAGAGCAATGGATAGGCGGCGCGTTGTCGTGGCAGCTTTTGAATGCTCCCGGTACCAAAGTGTATCTTTTTAACATTACTCAGGTGTCTCCGCCTAAAAACATCATTTTTCTCCCCCGGCCCTCGCCGGCTGGGAAGCCATGACCGGTGTCAAGTGTTGTGATTTTCCGTGCGCGCCACGTGCTGATAGCCATGGGCCTGGTAGCGACTTTCTTGGGCAACGCCAGCGCAGCGCCCAATACTCTAACCGTTAAAGGCGCGAGGCCAGTCGCCAATGCGATAGAAGAGCTCGAAAAAAGATATGGATGGCAAATTACCTACGAAGACCTTCCATATGGTGATATGGGGGATATGGTTGATGTCGTTCAGGCTCCGGGAGCAAAACCAAGAACAGTGCCGAAGTGGAGCCTGTCGTTTACGCTGCCGTCAGCTGGCCAAGATCAAGCAAATGCGGTCGGGGCTCTCGTCAAAACCTATAATGCAAGCGGTGGCGGAAATCTATTTGCCGTCGTGCATGGGGCGCGCCTGCTTCATGTCATCCCACGGAAAGTGAGGGGTTTGTCCGGAACGGTGAAGCCGGTATTGGATACGGTTATCACTGTCGAGCCGAAGGAGCGAACTTCTGAAGAGCTTCTCGATGAGATATGTACGAAAGTTTCGATTGGCGCCAACACACGTGTGGGCGCCGGTACTATCCCATTAAATATGTTCGAGGGCACGAAGACTTCCATAGGGGGATCGGGAAGGACGGCGCGATCGATTTTAGAACGATTGATTGTGGAGACCGGCACCCGGTTGTCGTTGTCATGGCGGCTATTTTACGGCCCCGATGATAAAGGATATGCTTTAAATATTAGTTGGGTAATGCCAGTTGATAAACAATAGCCAGGCCAATGTTTGACCTTGTGATTTTCCGTGCGCGCCATGTGATGCTAACCGTGGGCCTCATTGTGACTTTCTTTGGTAGCGCTAGCGCTTCGCCCAAGCGCCAGGGGCGTGGAGAAAAATCTAGCTCAACCAGGCCGGAATTTTGTCGAGGCCGATCAATTCCTCGTAAGTTCCGCGCGGGCGCACGATGGCGTATGCGCCGCCGTTGACGAGCACTTCCGGCACCAGGAGCCGCGAATTATAAGTCCCGGCCTGCACCGCGCCATAGGCGCCAGCCGACATAATCGCCAGAAGATCGCCCGGCGAAGGCTCGGGCAACTTCCGCGACAGCGCGAGATAATCGCCGGTTTCGCAGACCGGGCCAACGATATCGGCGACAATTTCCGGCATAGGCCGCGCCGCGCGGACGAAAAGGATCTCGTGGTGCGCGTCGTAAAGTGTCGGGCGCACCAGATCGTTCATCGCCGCATCGACTATGACAAAGGTTTTCGTCTCGCCCTGTTTCACGAAAAGGACGCTGGTGACGAGAATGCCGGCATTGCCCGCGATCAGCCGTCCCGGCTCGAAGATCAGCCGGCAGTTGAGCGGCCCAAGCCTTGCCTTGACGATTGCCGCATAGCGCTCCGGGTGGTAGCTCTCTGGGTCCTCCCCTGGCACATAAGGAATGCCGAGACCGCCGCCGAGATCGATGTGCTCAAGCGCGTGGCCGTCGGCGCGCAATAAGCGGACAAAATCGGCGATCAATCCAAAGGCAGCGTCGAATGGGGCGAGGTCGGTGATCTGCGAACCGATATGAATATCGACTCCGGTGACGTTGATCCCCGGAAGCCGCGCGGCTTCGGCATATACCTCGTGGGCGCGACGAATCGGGATGCCAAATTTGTTCTCCGCCTTGCCGGTGGCGATCTTGGCATGGGTTTTGGCATCGACATCGGGATTGACCCTGAGCGCCACGCGGGCCCTCCGGTTTTGACTTGTTGCAACTTCGGAAAGAAGGGCGAGCTCCTGCTCGGATTCGACATTAAAACAAAGAATGTCCTGTTCGAGCGCAAAGACCATTTCCGCATGCGTCTTGCCGACCCCCGAAAAGGTGATTTTTTCCGGCGCGACGCTTGCCGCCAGAGCGCGCCGGAGTTCGCCTCCGGAGACGACATCCATTCCGGCGCCGAGCCGCGCCAGGGTTTTGAGAACGGCCTGGTTGGAATTGGCTTTCACCGCGTAGCAAACGAGATGCGGCAGGCCGGAAAAAGCCGCATCGAACACCTTGTAATGGCGGGCGAGCGTCGCCGTCGAATAGCAATAAAATGGCGTGCCGACTTCCGCCGCGAGCGTTGCGAGATCGACATCCTCGGCATGCATGACGCCGTTCTTCATCGCGAAGTGATGCATCGGCGGATCAGAGCAAGGGATCGAGGACAAACGGTTTTCGCACGCGCGGCGGGGTTTGCCTTCCTCCGGCCTGACCCGGCGCCTCCGCGCCGCTGGACGTGGCCGAATTTTGCCCGGCCAGCTCGCCTGGGTTCGCGGGCGTTTCATAATCGCCTGGCGTGCCGGTTAGCGGTGCGTTCGAGGCGGGCGCGCCGGGCGGCGGCTCCAGCGGTCCCCGCCGCCCGCAGGAGGCGAGCGAAAGGGAGATCGCGGCGGCAAACGCGATGGCGCCGCGTTTGGCGAAAGTACGTCGCACGAACATGCTCCAGAAGAGCGCCACTACGTATGAGGGCCGGATAGAGGAGAACTTTTGCGGCGCATGGTCATATTGCGGTTCTCCCGCAATAACAATTTTCGCGGCCAAAATCTATCATTCAACCGCCCTCGTTAAGCCTTTTGAGACCATCACCGCGGCAGCAGTCCGTCAATCCTATCGTTCGGACGATCCACAAGGCAGATGAATATATCGGGCAAATAAGCCTTGGAACCGAGACCGCTCAGCCTGGCAGTCTCATCGGTGGCGCACATCGTTGCTGGCGGCTCGCCGCCGGTATCGCACGCCCGCGGCCAGCCCAAGCGAGCGCGCTCGGCTCAGCCGTCGAGGAGCTGATCGATCGCCGTGGCGACGGCATCAATCGGCGCCATCCCATCGACCGTCTTCAAAACCGACTTTTTTGCATAAAAATCAGAGAGGGGCGCCGTCTCCGCGCGATAGGCGTCGAGCCGCGTTTTGAACGCCTCCGGGGTGTCGTCGGCGCGCGCCGTTCCGCCGCGCGCTTGCGTTTCCTCCACGCGCGCCGCGATCCGCGCAAGCAACGCCGCCTCGTCCACTTTGAGTTCGATGACGGCGTCGAGTTCGAGGTTCTTGGCGCTGAGCATTTTGGCCAAGGCCTCGGCTTGACGCACGGTGCGCGGGAATCCATCCAGGATAAAGCCCACTTTGGCGTCCGGCGAAGCGATACGATCGGCGACGATGCCAACCACCGTCGCGTCCGCCACGAGCTCCCCCTTATCCATGATCGCCTTTGCCGCGAGCCCGTCCGGCGTTCCGGCCTCGACCGCGGCGCGCAGCATATCGCCTGTCGACAATTGCGGGATATGATATTTCTCCTTGAGCCGCGCCGACTGGGTGCCTTTTCCGGCGCCTGGCGGTCCAAGAAGGACCAGTCTCATCTGCGTTTTCCCCGCAGCTTGGCTTTCTTTATGAGCCCCTCATATTGATGCGCCTGCAGATGGCCCATGACCTGAGCCACCGTATCCATGGTGACGCTGACCACGATGAGGAGAGAAGTTCCGCCGAAATAAAACGGCAGCGCCGCATAGGAGATCAGCATTTCCGGCAACAGACAGATAAGGGCGAGATAGGCGGCGCCGAGGACGGTGACGCGGGTCAAGATTGTGTCGATATATTGCGCCGTCCGTTCGCCCGGCCTTATTCCCGGCACGAAGCCGCCGTGTTTCTTGAGATTGTCCGCCGTCTCCGCGGGATTGAAGACAATGGCGGTGTAGAAAAAGGCAAAAAAGACGATCAGCCCGACATAGGCGGCCATGTACAGCGGGCGGCCGTGACCGAGATAGGTCGTGATTGTCGCGAGAATTCCGGTGCCGCCCTGGCTCTGCGAGAAATTGGCGATGGTGACCGGCAACAGCAAAAGCGAGGACGCAAAAATCGGCGGGATGACCCCGGACGTATTCAGCTTTAGCGGCAGAAAAGAGGTTTGGCCCTCGTAGATTTTATTGCCTTGCTGACGTTTTGGGTAGGTGATCACAAGGCGCCGCTGCGCCCTTTCCATGAACACGATGAAGCCGACGACCGCAATTGACATCGCCAGAACCCCAATGATCAGTCCCGTCGAGATCGCGCCCTGGCGGCCGAGTTCCAAGGTATTAATGATGGCCGAAGGAAAAGCCGCGACAATGCCGGCGAATATAATGAGCGAGGATCCATTGCCAATGCCGCGCGAGGTGATCTGCTCGCCGAGCCACATCAGAAACATCGTGCCGCCCACTAAGGTCAAAACGCTGGAAACGCGGAAGAACAGCCCAGGTTCGAGGACAACTCCTTGCTGGCCTTCGAGCCCCACCGAGATGCCATAGGCTTGGAAGGCGGCGAGAACGACGGTCAGATAGCGCGTGTATTGATTAATCACCTTGCGCCCGGATTCACCCTCCTTCTTCAAAGCCTCCAACGTCGGGAAGACCGACGTCAGCATCTGGATGATGATCGAAGCGGAGATGTAGGGCATGATGTTCAACGCGAAGATCGCCATGCGCTGGACCGCGCCGCCGGCGAACATATTGAACAATTCAAGAACGCCCTGCCGGTTGCCGGTAAAGCTCTTTTCAAAAACCACGGGGTCGATTCCAGGCAAGGGGATGTAGGTGCCCAGCCGATAGATGACCAACGCCGCGAGCGTGAACCAAATACGTTTTTTGAGTTCCTCGGCCTTGCCGAAGGCGCTCCAATTGATATTCGCCGCAAGCTGCTCCGCCGCCGATACCATTTACTGCTCCCTTGACACGCGAGGTGCTAGAACGTTTTTTACCATTTGACTTCCAGGGCAATCGGAGAGTTCCAAATCTCCCCCCGGCGCCAACGTTGTCGAGGCCAGGATTGTTAAAGCAACCGCGCTTGGCGGCGGCCGCTTTTTTTCGCGGGCCGCGGCGAAGAACGCCGGCTCGCGACTGGCGGCGTACCTAAGACTCGGCCGGCCGGGCCGCGGTTTCCCGCTTTAGCAAAACGATCGACCCGCCGGCGCCCTCGATCGCCGCCATCGCGCCCTTCGACGCCGCGGCCACTTCGAAGTCAAGCTTTGCCGAAAGCGCGCCCTTGCCGAGGATCTTAACGCCATCGCGCGGCTTCGCACAAACGCCGGCGCCGATCAACGCCTCGATTGTCACCGGGGCCGCCGCATCGAGCTTGCCCGCATCCACCGCGGCCTGGACGCGGCCGAGATTGACTTCATTATAGTGGATCGAAAAAGGGTTCCAGAAGCCGCGCTTGGGGAGCCGCCGGTGCAGCGGCATCTGACCCCCTTCAAAACCCTTGATCGCGACGCCGGTTCGCGCTTTCTGTCCCTTGACGCCCCGCCCGCACGTCTTACCCTTTCCAGACCCGATCCCGCGCCCGACCCGCATGCGCGATCGAAAAGCCAGGGGATTATCCGCGATCTCGTTGAGCTTCATCGTCTCATTCTCGTTCCACCCGGCCCCCGGGCCGCCTCGACAATGCGAACGAGGTGCGCCACTTTCGCGATCATGCCGCGCACGGCGGCGGTGTCTTCAAGCGAGGACCGCCGGCCGATCCTGTTCAGACCAAGACCGATAAGCGTCGCGCGTTGCGACGCGGGACGCCCGACTGGACTCCTGATCTGTTCCACGATGATATGGACCGCGGGATTTGCCGTCATCTTTTGTGCCCTTACGCCTCGCTCGCGGCCTCCGCCTCGCCGCCTTGGCGGCGCGCCTGGAGCGCAGATACCTTGAGGTTGCGCCGCGCCGCGACGGCTCGGGGCGAGTCTTCCCGCCGCAAAGCGTCGAAGGTCGCGCGCACCATGTTATAGGGATTCGACGATCCTTGCGACTTGGCGACGACATCGTGCATGCCGAGGGTCTCGAAAATGGCGCGCATCGGGCCGCCGGCGATGATCCCGGTTCCGGCCGGCGCCGCGCGGAGCACCACGCGGCCCGCCCCGTGCCGCCCATTGACGTCATGGTGCAAGGTGCGGCCCTCACGCAGCGGCACCCGGATGAGCGAGCGCTTCGCCGATTCGGTTGCCTTGCGGATGGCTTCGGGAACCTCGCGGGCCTTGCCATGGCCAAAGCCGACCCGGCCCTTCTGATCACCGACAACGACGAGGGCGGCAAAGCCGAATCTGCGGCCGCCTTTCACCACCTTGGC
>JBOHJV010000161.1:0-6756 GCA_050728695.1 Methylocella sp.
CAGCCGTTTCAGCCGATCATCAACATCGAAAAATCCTGCCTGCCTGCACATCGAATCAACTCCGATCCCATCCGCCAGGATGGAATCAGAAATAACTCAAATTGGCGAGGTTTTTAGAACCGCCCAGTTGTAAACGAGTGAACAACTCCACGCTGCCCGCGCTGAAAGAGGGATTGATGGACCGCTTAAGGCCTTTGGGGGGGCTTCGCTTCGCCGGCGAGCGGGAATATGATACGGCCGCTGGCTCGAAGCGGCGAGAGGCAAGGCGATGAAACCGGACGCGAAACCCGCAAAATGTATAAGAGGCGCGACCGGCGATTTCGAGGTCGTGATCGGGATGGAGGTCCATGCCCAGGTCACCTCGAAGGCAAAACTTTTCTCCGGCGCCTCGACAGCGTTCGGCCAGGAGCCCAACAGCAATGTCTCGCTCGTCGACGCCGCGATGCCCGGCATGCTTCCGGTCATCAACGAGGAATGCGTGGCGCAGGCGGTGCGCACGGGACTAGGTCTTAAGGCCAAGATCAACCTTCGCTCGGTCTTCGATCGCAAGAACTATTTCTACCCCGATCTGCCGCAGGGCTATCAGATTTCGCAATATAAGAGCCCGATCGTCGGCGAGGGCGCCGTCGCCGTCGATGTCTCGCCTTCGGAGCAGATCGAGGTCGGGATCGAGCGGCTGCATCTCGAACAGGACGCCGGCAAATCGCTGCACGATCAGGCGGCGACGGAGTCTTTCGTCGATCTTAACCGGTCGGGCGTTGCCCTCATGGAGATCGTGTCGAAGCCGGACTTGCGCTCCGCCGAGGAGGCCAAGGCCTATGTGACGAAGCTGCGCACGATCCTGCGCTATCTCGGCACCTGCGACGGGAACATGGAACAGGGCTCGATGCGCGCGGACGTCAATGTGTCGGTGCGCCGCCCTGGCGAGCCGCTCGGCACCCGTTGCGAAATCAAGAACGTGAACTCGATCCGCTTTATCGGTCAGGCGATCGAGGCCGAGGCGCGCCGCCAGATCGGCATTATCGAGGACGGCGGCAAGATCGATCAGGAAACCCGGTTGTTCGATCCAGGGCGTGGCGAGACGCGCTCGATGCGCTCGAAAGAAGAAGCGCACGACTACCGCTATTTTCCCGATCCCGATCTTCTGCCGCTCGAATTCGGCCAGGCGTTTGTCGATGCCATGGCTCGCGATCTGCCTGAGCTTCCCGATGCGAAGAAGGCTCGCTTCGTCAGGGATTACGGTTTGCCGCCCTATGACGCAGGCGTCCTCGTCGCCGACAAGGACACCGCGGACTATTTTGAGGCCGCGGTCAAACATCAGGGCCCCCCCCGCGATGCAAAGCTCGTCGCCAATTGGATTACCGGCGATCTCGCGGCCTACGCCAACTCGGTCGGCCTTAGCGTCGCGCGGACCCACATCAAGCCCGGGCAGATCGCCGAAATCGTCGATCTCATTAGCGAGGGCACGATTTCGGGCAAGATCGCCAAGGATGTGTTGGCGATCGTCATCGCCGAGGACCAGGATGGCGACCCGCGCGCCATCGTCGAGGCGCGTGGCATGACGCAAGTCACCGATCATGGCGCGATCGCGGCCTGCGTCGATGCCATTATCGCCGCCAATCCGGACAAGGCCGCGCAGGCACAGGCCAAGCCTTCGATGCTCGGCTGGTTTGTCGGCCAGGTCATGAACGACACTGGCGGTAAGGCCAATCCGCGAACCGTCAACGAGCTTTTAAAAGCGAAACTTGGGGTCTGAAAAGCGATCGCGAATCACCAATTGATTCGGGTGATTCGCGAGACGCGCGTCGATTAGTGCGATCGCGGCGCCATTGCGCGTCATATTTTTCTTCATCCAACGAAATTTTTTTGCGGCTGATCGTTGGCTTCAATTGGCACCACGCGATCTGCTCGAAGATTGCTTGCCGGGAGCGAAATCGATCCTGCCAAACCGTTTGCGCCGGTCGAAATCGCGCCTTGCGAATGCGTCGCGAGAAATTGCGAAAGCGATGTGAGAAGCCTCGATGCGGGCGTGTTCCGCTGCGTCGGAAAATAGAATAGAGCCTTTAAATATAATAGGTTTTTGACTCAGCGAACGAACTAGACAAGAGCCGGACCGCGCCCGCGAGAGCCGCTTGGTCGCATCTTGTTGACGGCCATGGTTCGCTCGGGACCAGCCTTTCGCGCGCGACGATTGCGTCTCATCATCGAGGGGCTGCTTCATCGAAGGGAACGCGGCCGAAAGCATTTTTGGACGCGCGGGCGGCGCGTTATTCGCGCTCATTTGCGTTGCTTGCGAAGCAACGCCTCTTGCACGACCGATTAACAACGGTACGCTATGCAAGCCTCTAGTCGGCAATTCGAATCAGTCGACTAAAAACAGCAGAGGAACTTTGAACATGGTGAAGGCAACCGCCAAAAGGCCAGCAAGGAAAGCCGCGGCGAAGAAGAGTGTCGCGAAAAAGAGCACGGCAAAAAAGGGCGCTGTGAAGAAAACCGCGCGCAAGGCAATGGCCAAGAAAAGGCCGATGAAGAAGGCCGGGGTCAAGAAGGCATCCGTCAAGAAGATGACGGCGAAAAAGGTCGCCCGGAAGGCACCGGCGAGGAAGGTCAGCGCCAAGAAGGTGGTGCGCAAACCGGCGGTCCGCAAACCGCCGCCGCCGCCGCCGCCGGGCCCTCCGGAGACCGTTTGACGACTTCGCAAGGGGAATGGAGACGGCCGGCCGCGGCTCTCGGGCGCCGTGTTGGCGCGAGGGGATTTTGTCGCGTCGTCGGTTGTCCCCTCTTGCAGTCGCAAGAGGTTTCATACGGGATCACCGCGAGGGTGGCAAATCCCCGCGGCGCACGCGGAGGGGATTAGTTCGCGGCATGGTGCGTCGGCAAATGTCCGCGGGAGCATAAAGCAAAAGGCGTCCGCGCCGCTGCGGCGCCTACGTCTGTTATTCTCCACTGGAAGCGAATGTAGGCTCATTTCGCTAGACAGATTCGGGCGAAATCGAACCAAGTCTTGTCCGACGCCGCTCCCGTTTCCTTCATCCTTTGCCATTCTAGTCCGCATGCATGCATCCGCGCGCGGGATGTTGACGGCAAATTTCGCGGCTGTGGCGGTGGGTCAGGCTTTGGCCTTGGCGTCTCGATTGGCGCGGCGGGAATTGTCGGGGCCGAGGGCAAGTCAATTGTCGCGCGCCCCCCCACCGAACCCGCTGGACGTGCCGGAGGCAGCGGAGCCGTGAACGATGGGTTTGATTTTTCTGCCGCATCCCGCGCGAACGCGGGCCGGAGGGTGAGTTGAGCGGCGGCCAAAACGAGCCACACAAAGACAATCGTCAATGCCAGGAGCGCGCCTGTGCATCGCGTGACGGCGCGTTTTGCTGCGCTCATGCAACCCCTTCAAATCGACGGAGTCTTGGAGCAAGACATGGTTTCATTCAAATCGCGCCACATCCTAGACACTTTATTCTCGAACGCCGGCATGCCGCGTTTATCTTTAAAACCTCGCCGTCGGGCATCCAGTTAGGGCTCCTTCAGCAACGGTCTAAATTGCCGCGCATGGCCCGACCTTAACGGCCGATCCATGGTGCTTGGCCGACCACGGGCCGGACGGATCGTTGGGCGGAAGAACGCGAGCCAGCCGCATGAACATACTCCAAACTGGCCGCCGTCCTAATTCGAGAGCAACATAGTTGAACGGTGCACGTCGATGGCGCATCTGCGAGAATCGTCGGCAGACTCTGTTTAGGAGAATGGCTTTGGTTCCGCATTGGCGGCATCGATAGAGCAAGTCCGGAAACGGGGTCTTCGAACCGCCATTTGATAATGAAGATGATCCCCGTCCGCAATGGCGGCGCTTGCGGAGGCCGCTCATGTTCGGCATGTGGACCAGCTTGCATTAACGGCGCGTTGACCGGACCTGCGCCGGCCAAACGCACTACGCGCGGCATCCCAAAGCCTGTTTCCTAGCCGTCCTTTTGGATTCGTGAACCGGAAAATGTTTTCGTTCCGTTCCAATCTCGCCTCGTTCATGGCATAAAAAGCTGCCACCTCGAATCACCTCGAGTCACAAGGACAGGCGGGCGCATGGCAAGGAATGGCGATCTTTTCGGCAATGCCGCACGCAAGGAGCTTCCCGCTCGACCGGGCCGGCAAGCCGTGGCGTCGCATAAAGGCGAGTCGCCCAACAACGAAACGCCGGGCGAGCTCAGTTATACCGCCGCCTCGATAGAGGTGCTGGAGGGGCTGGAGCCGGTCCGGCGGCGGCCGGGCATGTTTATCGGTGGCACCAATGAGGCCGCGCTTCATCATCTTTTCGCGGAAGTCCTCGATAATGCGATGGATGAGGCGATCGCCGGCCACGCCAGCTTCATCGATGTCCGCCTTGAGGCGTCTGGCTATCTATGCGTCTGCGACAATGGGCGCGGCATTCCGGTCGATCCGCATCCGAAATTTCCCAAGAAATCGGCGCTCGAAATCATCATGACCACGCTCCACGCGGGCGGCAAATTCGATTCTAACGCCTACCAGACATCCGGCGGCCTGCATGGGGTCGGCATTTCGGTCGTCAACGCTTTATCTGAATGCCTCGAAGTGGAAGTCGCGCGGGGCCAGACGCTCTACCGGCAGATCTTCGCGCGGGGTCATTCCAAGACGCCCCTCGAAAAGCTCGGCAAGGTGCAAAACCGGCGCGGCACGAGCGTGCGGTTCAAGCCCGATGAGCGGATTTTTGGCAAGGGCGCAAATTTCAAGCCGGAGCGCTTGTTCAAAATGGCGAGGGCGAAAGCCTATCTCTTCGGCGGGGTCGAGATCCGCTGGCATTGCGCGCCGGAATTGATCGACCCCAATGGCGGGATTCCGCAAGACGCGGTTTTCCGCTTTCCCGGCGGCCTCAAGGACTGCCTACTCCAGGATATCGCCGGCAAGGACCTCGTCACCGACCAGATTTTTTTGGGCAAGGTTGAGAAACAAGGCGGCCACGGATCGCTCGAATGGGCGATGGCCTGGCTTGCCTTCGACGACGGCTTTGTACATTCCTATTGTAACACCATTCCGACCCCTGACGGTGGCACCCACGAGGCCGGTCTTCGCGCCGCGCTGGCGCGCGGCCTTAAGGATCACGCCGAGCGGACCGGCCTGGCCAAGAAGGCGGCCACGGTGACCGCCGACGACGTCATGGCGTCCTGCGCCGCGATGGTTTCCGTCTTCCTTCGCGAGCCGGAGTTTCAGGGCCAAAACAAGGGCCGGCTTTTGACCAACGAAGCCGCAAGGATCGTCGAAGGAACGTTGCGCGATGCCTTCGATCATTGGCTTGCTGCCTCCCCTTCGCACGCCGGAAAGCTCCTCGACTTTATGATCGAGCGCGCCGAGGAAAGACTGCGCCGGCGCCTTGAGAAAGATGTCGCGCGCAAGACCGCGACGCGCAAGCTCAGGCTTCCGGGCAAACTTGCGGATTGCGCGAATAATTCGGCGCAAGGATCGGAACTCTTTCTCGTCGAAGGCGAATCCGCCGGCGGCTCCGCCAAGCAGGCGCGCGATCGCGCGAACCAGGCGGTGCTGCCGTTGCGCGGCAAAATCCTGAACGTCGCCAGCGCCACTCGCGACAAGCTTGGCGCCAATCAGCAGCTGAGCGATCTTGTCCAGGCGCTCGGGTGCGGCACCGGAGCGCATTACAAGGAACAAGACCTTCGCTACGAAAAGATCATCATCATGACCGACGCCGACGTCGATGGCGCCCATATCGCTTCCCTGCTGATTACCTTTTTCTTTCGCGAGATTCCGAAACTCATCGAGGCCGGCCATCTTTATCTGGCGGTTCCGCCGCTCTACCGGCTGACCCAAGGCGCCAAACAAGTCTATGCCCGCGACGACGCGCATCGCGATCTCTTGATCGCCAAGACGCTTACCGGTAAGGCCAAGATAGAAATCAGCCGCTTTAAAGGGTTAGGAGAGATGCTCTCGGCGCAACTTAAGGAAACGACGATGGATCCAAAATGGCGCGCCCTGCTCCGCGTCGCCGTTCTTGCCGAAGACCGGGAAGGCACGGCGGACGCGGTCGAGCGTTTGATGGGCAACAGGCCGGAGGCGCGCTTTGCTTTCATCCAGGAGCGCGCGGCTTTTGCCACCGCCGCCGAACTTGTAGTGGTTTGAGCGCGGATCGGCGCGCGATATTCGCGGTCGAAACCCTCGACGCCGCCAGCGACGCGCGGTTTGGCCTTGGCGCCAAACATCTTCTTTTCATTGCGCAAATCGAACAGGGTACCGGGCGGCGCAAGTCCCGTCGCGCAGCCAATTCAAGACCGCGGCCGAGGCCGAAATCGCTGGCAAGAAAACGCCGCGCGGATCCAACCGACGCGCCCAACATCTTGCGCGCATGCCGAACTTGCCAAACGGTTCGGTCCTCGCACCGCAGTGGCGGGCGGCGTGCGCCCCGCCCTTTTCTCGCCCATCGGCAAGCCCGAACGCGGGACCCTGCCGGGTGAATAAGTGGCGGGCCCCGCCAGACGCGCCGCCCTCCCCCTTCGTAACTTGGAGGCGACCACTCGTGCTATTGTTGCGCCAGCGGTGTCGGACAGAACGAACACCGGATTCCTTGGTTTAGCCATGATGCCGGCGGCGGCCCGGCGGCCCCGCCGCGATAGGCTGCAAGGTTAGGGCGCCAATGCCGGCGGACAAATTGAGACCCGTCGTTTCGCCGGAAAGCGGCTGCAGACTTATCGAATCGCCATAGCCGCCGACAAGAGTATTGGCGCTGCCGCCGGCACCTAA
>JBOHJV010000162.1:0-6609 GCA_050728695.1 Methylocella sp.
GCGGTGATGGCGGCTGCGCGAACGCCAATAGCCATTCCACCCCGTGGCATGGGGCCAACGGACCCAGAGCAAGAGGTACCGTTTATGGATGCGGCAGCGCCTATCCTGGCTGAGCAGTCCGTGGAGCGCTGTATCGGAGCGGACATTCACGAGATTTAGTATGTCGACGCCGCGGGTTTGCTGCAGCATCTCCCACGCTGTCGAGACGCGACGCGCCGTCTCGGGTCCATCTTCAACCAACAGGTTGAGGTATTCGGTGGCCTCGGAGCCGAGCGGCCGCAGCACGCGGCACGGGCCATATTTCGCTTCAACCAGGGGCCAGATCAGGACGGTGCGCCCCTCCTCGCGTGTTACCAGCACGAAGAGCCGCCGCCCGCGCGGCGCGGCGACCGTCTCCCAACCGGCCCGGCACCAATCGAAGCTTTGCGCCAAATAGGCGCCGGGAACCCGGTCGAACAGCGACCGCCACTCGTCCTCAAGCGCGAGAAACTCCGCCGGGTCGCGAATGATCGTGCACGTTTCGGCCACTGCCGAGGCGATCAACGTCGTGAATCTCCTCAATTTTAGTAGATGAGTTAGACGCGCGAGGGCAATCCCCGATTCGAACATTACACCGGCTACACCAGCCGCGATTGCTCGACCGCGGCGGCGATAAAGCTCGCGAACAGCGGGTGAGGCTGGAATGGCCGCGATTTAAGCTCCGGGTGGAATTGCACGCCGATGAACCACGGGTGATCGGAAAATTCGATCGTCTCCGGCAACAGGCCGTCCGGCGACATGCCGGCGAAGACGAGGCCTTTTTGGGCGAGGCTTTCGCGGTAGGCGGTATTGACCTCGAAACGATGCCGGTGGCGTTCGGATATGCTGGTCGCGCCATAAATCGCGGCGATCTTTGACCCAGACAGCAGCTCCGCGGCGTAGGCGCCAAGCCGCATCGTTCCGCCAAGATCCGTCTTGGCGGCGCGAATTTCCAGCTCGTTTCCGCGCAGCCATTCGGTCATGAGCCCGACGACAGGCTCTCTTGCCGGACCGAATTCGCTCGAATTGGCGTCCGGCACGCCGGTCAAGGATCGCGCCGCCTCGATCACCGCCATCTGCATCCCGAAACAGATACCAAAGTAGGGAAGTTTGCGTTCGCGGGCAAAACGCGCGGCGAGAATTTTGCCTTCCGCGCCGCGCTGGCCAAAACCGCCCGGAACCAGAATGCCATGCACATGTTCGAGGTAAGGCGCCGGATCGCTGGTTTCGAAAATTTCCGATTCGATCCAATCGAGGCGGACCTTGACCCGGTTCGCCATGCCGCCATGGCACAGCGCTTCGGTCAAGGATTTGTAGGCGTCCTTTAATCCCGTATATTTGCCGACGATCGCAATCGTGACCTCGCCTTCCGGGTTGTTGATGCGCTCCATCACCGCGTTCCAGCGGCTCATGTCGGGTTTTGGCGCGGGCTCGATCCCGAACGCCGCCAAGACCTCTTGATCGAGCCCCGCCGCATGATAGGCGTGCGGCACCTCGTAGATCGAGGCAACCTCGCGGGCCTCGATCACCGCGCTTTCGCGCACGTTGCAGAAAAGCCCGATCTTGCGCCGCTCCTCCCGCGGGATCTCGCGATCGGTGCGGCAAAGAAGAATGTGCGGCTGGATGCCGATGGAGCGCAATTCCTTCACCGAATGCTGGGTCGGCTTGGTTTTCAGTTCGCCGGCGCTCGGGATGAACGGCAAAAGCGTCAGATGAATATAGATCGCATGCCCGCGCGGCAAATCATTGCCGAGCTGGCGGATCGCCTCGAAGAACGGCAGGCCTTCGATATCGCCGACGGTGCCGCCGATTTCGACCAGGACGAAATCGACGCCCTCGTTGCCGCTGAGCACGAAAGCCTTGATCGCATTAGCGACATGCGGAATGACCTGGACGGTCGCGCCTAGGTAATCGCCGCGGCGTTCCTTGGCGATGATCTCCTGATAAATCCGCCCGGTCGTGATATTGTCGTCCCGCATCGCCGGCCGGCCGGTGAAGCGCTCGTAATGACCAAGATCGAGATCGGTTTCCGCGCCGTCCTCCGTGACGAAGACTTCGCCGTGCTGGTAGGGGCTCATCGTCCCAGGATCGACATTGAGATAGGGGTCGAGCTTGCGCAGCCGGACGCTATAACCGCGCGCCTGGAGAAGCGCCCCAAGCGCCGCCGCCGCGAGCCCCTTGCCAAGCGATGACACCACGCCGCCGGTGATGAAGATAAACCGCGCCATGGGCGTTGGGATTTATCCCTTTTCCGCTCGCTTGGGGAGGCTAATTATGCGCCGCTTCCTTTTTTGCACATAAACGCGAAGGTTATTTCGTCTTCGCTGGAGCCGAGGCCGGCGGCGGCGCCGGTCGCACCATGAGGGAAGCGGGCGGAGGCGCGGCAGGCCCGGTTTGCACTGGCGCCGCCGGAACCAGGGGCGTCGCTTGCTGATTTACGGGAGGCAAATTCATACCTCGCGGCGCGGCGGGACCTGTCTGCATCGGGCTTTGGCCCGGTTCAGGCGCGGCGGGTCCGCGCTGGCCCGGCAAGCTCATACCCGGCGGAAGCGACGGCGGCTTGGCCGCCTGGTCTTCCATCCGTTTCAATTGATCGAGCAAACTTCCCTTGCCCTCCCCTTCTTTTGCCGCGCCGCTCTCCGGTTCGATTGGCGTGAGGCTTTGGAAGGTGACTTCTGGGGCTTGATTGTACCGGGCGAGAATCGTCAAGCCCATGCTGGTCGCGAAAAACAGCGCCGCCAAAATGGCCGTCGCGCGGGTCAGCGCGTTTGCCTGGCCGCGGCCGGTCATGAAGCCGGCGCCGCCGCCCACGCCAAGGGCGCCGCCCTCGGAGCGCTGCAACAGCACGATCACGACAAGCACGACGACGATCATGAGATGAACAACGATCAGGACCGACTGCATAAGAAGCGCCTCTTGCGTAACTGCCGGGATGCTCTTTACCGGCAAGCGGCCGCCGCGGCAAGAGTTAGCGCGGCCATCGTTGTCATTGGACGATTGGCTAAGCTGAGCGAAATTTGCCGTTTCCTATCGATATTGCTCAGGCCGCCAGTCGTAGCTAATCACTCGGCGACATCGAGAAAACAGCGGCCTTGCCGGTCCTCCATCTCGACAATCCAAACATCCGGATCAAAGTGGATCTGGCGGACGAGTTTTTGTTCGGCTTCAGCCGGATCGATCCAGGTGTCGCGATGGAGTCGCGCGAACAGACGTTCAAAGCCCTCCTTCACTTCGCTCTGCGGCGCCGGTCCGAACAAAGCGGCGAAACCGTCGAGCCTGTCGATCTTGACAAAAATCGCGCCAGCCTCGACCGCGCCACGCCGGCGCAATACCGCGGAGGCGCCTTCATGCGCGCAACGCCGGAGATAGGCCGCGACCCAAATATCGGCGCGCAACCGCATTCCTTATGACCGGCGATCGCGGGGCGTGCCGCGTGTTAAAGGAGTCGGAGCCGCGACGGCGGCGGCAAGGGCGGACCGCGCGGCGTCGATGCGGGCGATCACTTCATCGAGGAGCTCGCGGACATCCTGATGCGACTGATTTTTGAATACGATCCGGGTTCCCGTGCTGAGCGGTCCCATCAGCGGGCCGCTCGCTGGCACCGGCGCCAGGTGGACCACCTCGTCGGGATTGATGGCGACTGGGGAACCGTCGGGGCGCGTCAATCGCACGAACGACATTGTGGTGTCCTCCTCTTCTTTGTGGCCGGCCGTTCGGCCGCACGGTGATGCAACGAATTGTTAGGACGGACGCGTGCTATGATCAAGCATGACCATCCCTCGCACCAAGGCGGCAAGCGCCTTGCCCGATGCTTTGCCCGCCGATTCTGAACTCGCGGCGCAGGCGCGAGACTGGCTCGCCCATCTTGCCGGCGAGCGCCGCGTTTCGCCGCACACGGCGACCTCCTACGCGCGCGATCTGCGGCAATTCTTGCACTTCGCGGCGGCGCATTTCGGCGAGTCTTCCTCCCTTGCCACATTCGCGGGCCTGGCGCCCCAGGATCTGCGCGCTTTTTTAGCCGCGCGGCGGGAGCTTGGCGCGGGCAGCCGGTCGCTTCTGCGCCAGCTCGCGGGCCTGCGCTCCTTCGCCCGCTTTCTCGAACGCAACGGCAAGGGCAAGGCGCTCGCCTTTGCTTCGCTGCGCCCGCCAAGGATCAAACGCGGCCTGCCAAAGCCATTGAGCATAGATGCGGCAGGAAAGATCGTTCGCGTGGACGCACGGGCCGGAGAAAACCGGCCGCAATGGATCATCGCGCGCGATGCCGCCGTTTTGAGCCTGCTCTATGGCGCGGGCCTGCGCATTTCGGAAGCCTTGGCGATCAAGCGCGCCGAGGCGCCGGTTGGCCAGCGCGACTATCTCACGGTCACCGGCAAGGGCCAAAAGACCAGAACCGTGCCGATCATCGCGCCGGTCGGCCAAGCCGTCGAAGCCTACATTGCGCTTTGCCCTTACGCGCTCGCGCCGCAAAAACCCCTGTTCCTTGGCGCCAAGGGTGCGCCGCTTGGCCCGAGGGTCATCCAGCTCGCGGTCGCGCGCCTGCGCGGCGCGCTCGGGCTTCCCGAGAGCGCGACGCCGCATGCGCTGCGCCATTCCTTCGCCACGCATCTTTTGGAGCGCGGCGGCGACCTGCGCGCGATCCAGGAGCTCTTGGGCCATGCCTCGCTCTCGACGACGCAAATCTACACCGCCGTCGACAGCGCACGGCTTCTCGAAGCCTACCGCTCCGCGCATCCGCGCGGGCGGTGAGACGCTCGCGCGAGGGCGGCGAGAATCCCGTCGTGGGTCAATTTGAATTTCGGCTTTTGAGCGGACAAATCGCGACGTGATCCTCGATTACCCAACTGCCGCTTTGGCCACAAGGCGGATCACGGTTGGCCGCTCCTCGACTGCTTCGCCACCATGGGTCAGTCGAAGGTAGCTCTCGATATCCTCAGGCTTTCCTAGGAGGTAGCCTTGCGCCTCGTCGCAAAGTTCGCTCCCGAGAAAGTCAAGCTCGGCGCTGGTCTCGACGCCCTCCGCGAGCACAGGAAGATTCAGCCCCCGACCGAGCCCTATTACTGAACGTACAATTGCGGCCGCTTGGCCGCCGCTGTCGACCGATTTGATGAAGGAGCCATCGATCTTGATCTTGTCGAATGGAAAGGCACGCAGGTTCGAGAGCGAAGAGTAGCCCGTACCAAAGTCGTCCATGGCTATGCGGACACCCAGCATCTTGATTCGCCGAAGTGTCGCCAGCGCGCGGTCCAAGTCGCGGATGAGCGCCGTTTCAGTGATCTCCAATTCCAGCCGCGCCGGGGGGAGGCCGGTGTCGATGAGAATCTCATGGACCACCTGGGCGAAGTTCGCGTTATGGATTTGCACGGCCGATACATTTACCGCGACGGCTAATGGTTGGGTCCAGGTTGCTGCCTCGCGGCAGGCTGCCCGCAGCACCCACTCACCTATCTGAAGAATGGCACCGGTATCTTCGGCAATAGGAATGAACTCCGCGGGTGAAACATCCCCACGGGTAGGGTGCTTCCAGCGCAGCAACGCCTCAAAGCCCACGACATCACCGCCGCGGATGTTTTTCTCTGGTTGATAAACGAGCCTCAACTCCTCGCGGGAGATCGCATTGCGCAGGTCGTGTTCCAAAAGGCGGCGCTCACGGAGCAGGGCGCCCATCGATGCGTCGAAGTAGCGATAGACTCCCCTGCCTTCATTTTTGGCACGGTAGAGCGCGGTGTCGGCTTGAGAGAGAAGGGCATACCGATCAGTCGCATCATCGGGAAAGATGGCAATCCCAATTGAGACCGCGATAGGCGCTTCGATTTCCGTGTTCTCGCCCGCGCTTTGCAGGGCTTCCAGGACAATCTCGGCGATGCGGCCGGCAGTGGTGGGAACGGAAAGACCTGGCGCTATGATCGCAAACTCGTCGCCGCCCAGTCTCGCCAACATTTGGTTTTCATTCAACACTCCACCAATGCGTCTCGCGACGGATTGAAGCGCCCGGTCGCCCGCCGCGTGTCCAAACAAATCGTTGACCTCCTTGAACCGGTCGAGGTCGAGGCACAGGATGGCGAGCCGTCGTCTCATCCCCAGCGCCGCTTCAATCTCCTGATCCAACTTTTTATTGAAGCTGACCCGATTGGGAAGTCCGGTGAGCGCGTCATAATGGGCCAGAAACCGGATTTGCTTTTCCGCCTCCTTGCGGGAACGAAGATCACGAACTGCAACAGCGCGATGCGGCTTTCCCCCGAAGTCGATGGACCGCTGGACGAGTTCGACTGGTATTTTCGAGCCATCCCCGCGAACTAAGGTGCCCTCGATAAACTGGTTCGGCTGATCGAAGAATGTCAGGAGGACGTCCGCGTCGGCAAAATATTGTTCAAGATTCGCACCAACCACGCTGTCCGCGGCGCAACCGATGAGAGCCGCGAAATTGTCGTTGACACTAACAATGGTGGCGCCGTCGCAAACCAACAGCCCCTCGAAAGTGGCGTTGGCGGCGCCGCGCATTAGTTCGGTCTCAAGCTCGCGCCTGCAAGCGCGCATGTCGATCGCAACGCCCCCAAGCGCGAGAACGACGATGACAAAGCTTGCGAATGCCAC
>JBOHJV010000163.1:0-6601 GCA_050728695.1 Methylocella sp.
CCTTCGGTCGATTGAAGGACTTTAGGCGAATCGCCACGCGTTACGACAGGCTGGCGCGTAACTTCCTGGCCTCTGTTTGCATCGCCGCCGCACTTGTTTGGTGGATTTAATGAGTCTGGACCCTAGTTCTACATTAACCACCTCTACCACCAAGTTGATACCGGCGCGGAGAGCACGGCCTTCAACGTGGTAATCGCTTGGCATTTATGCGACGTATTTTCTTCCTGCGAGTGCCGAAGGAAACAACGAGGTTCGCGCGGGCCGTGATACCACTCCTCCAAGATCGCTCGAACCATGCGTATTCTCGTCACCGGCAGCGCCGGCTTCATCGGTTTTCACATGGCTCGCCGCCTTCTCGACGAAGGCCATGAAGTCGCCGGCATCGATGGGTTTACGCCCTATTACGATCGCAACCTCAAGCTACGCCGGCATGATTTATTGCTGCAAAGGCCGGGCTTTGCCGGCCACGCGGCAATGCTCGAGGATCACGCGGCGCTGCAAAAAATTTACGGCAACGGGTTTGATGCGGTCTGCCATTTCGCCGCGCAGGCGGGGGTGCGCTACAGCCTCGACAATCCGCGCGCCTATGTCGACGCGAATCTGATTGGAACCTTCAATCTCCTGGAATTGATGCGCCATGCGCCACCACGGCATGCTCTGCTGGCTTCGACATCCTCGGTCTATGGGGCCAACGCGGAGGTCCCATTTCGCGAGACCGGCCGGGCCGATCATCCATTGACGCTCTATGCCGCCTCGAAAAAGGCGAACGAGGTGATGGCCCATTCCTACAGCCATCTCTTCAAAATCCCGATTACGATGCTGCGATTCTTCACGGTCTACGGCCCCTGGGGACGCCCGGACATGGCGCTTTTCAAATTTGCCGCCGCGCTTTTCGAGGGTCGCCCAATCGACGTCTATAACCACGGGAAAATGAGCCGGGATTTTACCTATATCGACGACGTCGTCGAAGCGATGCTCCGGCTCATTGGCCATGCGCCGCCGGAGGTCGAAGGAAGAGCCACGCCTTTTCCGGACGACACCCTGTCCGCCGTCGCCCCTTGGCGGGTCGTCAATATCGGCGCCGCGACACCGGTCGCGCTCATGGATTTCGTCGCCGCCATCGAGGCCGCGACCGGAATAAGGGCCAAGTGCAATTTCATGGCGATGCAGCAAGGCGACGTTCCAGTCACCTTCGCCGACACTTCGTTGCTCTTGGCTCTGACTGGTTTTGCCCCAAAAACGCACCTGAAAGAAGGAGTTAAGGCTTTCGTTGCGTGGTACCGCGATTATTTCGGCACTTGAGACGCTGGCGGAGTCATTACAATGGAAGGGCTTTGGCCCGGCCATGGATTGGTGAGTCCCAATCAACTGAGCTTGATCGCGCGACGGATAGTCGCAAAAAGTCGTCCGCCGCGTTCCAGGCAGCCGTCTTCCAACGCCCTGATTTTAAACGAGTCCTTGTCCGAACAAACGGCCCTATGTGATAGGGCAGCCGCGTCGGGAGCTTTTCCGCGCTGGCAGTTGACTTTTGTACATAGGACTCCTACTATATTGACATGGTCGGAATGGAAACCATAGCTCTGCGCGAACGCCTCCTGGATGGATTGGAGCGGCTTGCTTCGGTCATGCGGGCGGATGTGCGCCGGTCGGCCGCGCCGCGAGGTCTCAATCCCGCGCAAGACGCGATCCTGCGGCTGCTGTTGGCGCGCCCCGCCGGAGTGCGGATGAGCGCTCTTGCCGGGCACCTGGGCGTCCGCCAGCCGACCGTCACCGACTCGGTGATCGCGCTGGAGCGCAAGGGTCTTGTTTGCCGCCAAGCCGATCCGATGGACGCTCGCGCCGTCGTCGTAACGGGTATGCCGAACGCCCGGCCGCGAAAAGTGCCGGACTGTCCCTCCCATACGGCCGCCGCCTTGGCCGATCTGAGCGAAGCGGAGCAGGCCAGCCTATTGAAAACGCTGATCAAGCTCATCCGGAGTCTGCAACTTCGCCAAGCCATTCCGCCGCAGCGCCTTTGCGTCACCTGCAAATATTTTCGGCCAAATGTGCACCCGCGGCCAGAGGCGCCTCACCATTGCGCCTACGTCGATGCGCCGTTTGGCGACCGCGCCCTTCGCCTCGATTGCGCGGAACATGAGCCGGCCATTGCGGCCGAACAGGCCCGTAACTGGGCGGTCTTTGAAATTGTGAACAAACAACAAGAGATAAGGCCTTGAGACGCCACAACCGTTTGTCGCGAGCGGCGCGACCCAAAAGTTCGCCCGCGCCGCTCGGCCGAAGCCCTCCGCAAGAGGAAGTGGCGACGAGGCCGTCACCCCGCGAACCACTCTTGGAGCTGCCTCACATCAGCAAACAGGGCGAGTTCCAGAAGCCTTTCGCCCGAGGGCGAAGTTCGTCCGGTGTCGCACCGGACGCGAAGAAGGTGCGCAATGTCAGTTGCCGCTGACGTTTCGCTCCAGAAGTCTACCTCCATTCGAAGAGAAAAGGAGACCTCCGATGGCACGAGTAAACCTTGTTGATCCCGCAACCGCAACCGGCGCTGCTAAGCCTCTGCTCGATGAGATCAAGGGCGCCTTCGGCGCCACCCCGAACATGTTCCGCGCCGTCGCTAATTCGCCCGCTGCCCTGAAAACCATGTGGGCCGCGTTCGGGGCGCTGGAGTCGGGAACGATCGGCGCCAAGCTCGGCGAAAAGATCGCCGTTGCGGTCGCCGACCGCGACGCCTGCTCCTATTGTCTCGCCGCGCATACGCTGCTCGGAAAAAAGGCGGGCGCGAGCGGGCAGGACATGGCGGATGCCCAGGCCGGGCACTCGGAGGACCCCAAGGCCGGCGCGGCGCTCGCCTTCGCCCTAAAACTGGTCGAGAACCGCGGGCAAATGGCGGACGCCGATATCGAGGCCATCCGCGCGGCGGGCTTCGACGACGGTCAAATCGTCGAGATTATCGCCCATGTCGCGCTCAACTTATTCACCAACTATGTCAACATAGCGCTCGACGTTCCGCTCGACTTCCCAACCGTGAAATTCCGCCGCGCTGCTTAGAGCGCGTCCTGATCGCGTGGAATCGCGTGATCGGGAAGGGATCGCTCAATTTCAACGCGTTGGAGCATGTCCTTGTCGAAAAATCCGTGCGACTTTTGCGGGACATGCTCACATCTAGATCGCGTCCAGGACAAATAGACTCATTTGATGGGGACGCAGCCCAAGATCAATGTCGATATCGAAAAAATCGAGCCGTTTTCCGGGGATATGCTCTCGCGTCCGGTGTCCGGGGTGGATTGCCGCCCCGGACCTTCGGCACGGCGGCCCTCTATGCCGGCCTGCGGCAACAAAGGCTCACGCGGTGATTCGTTCCTCGCCGTCGCGCGGCTCGCGCAGGACGTAGCCTCGCCCCCAAACCGTTTCGATATAATTGCGGCCATCGCTCGCATTCGCGAGCTTTTTCCGCAGCTTGCAGATGAAAACGTCGATGATCTTCAGTTCCGGCTCGTCCATGCCGCCGTAGAGATGATTGAGAAACATTTCCTTTGTCAGGGTCGTTCCCTTGCGCAGCGAGAGCAGCTCCAGCATCTGATATTCCTTGCCGGTCAAGTGCACCCGCGCGCCGCCGACCTCGACGGTTTTCTGATCGAGATTGACGATAAGATCGCCCGTCGCGATGACCGATTGGGCGTGGCCTTTCGAGCGCCGTACGATGGCCTGGATGCGCGCGACCAGTTCATCCTTGTGGAACGGCTTGGTCAAATAATCGTCGGCGCCGAACCCCAAGCCCTTGACCTTGTCCTCGATCGCGGCGAGCCCCGAAAGAATGAGGATTGGCGTCTTGACCTTGGCGACGCGCAAGGTACGCAGAACTTCATACCCCGACATATCCGGGAGGTTCAGATCGAGCAAGATGATATCGTAATCGTAAAGTTTGCCTAGATCGATACCTTCCTCGCCGAGATCCGTCGTATAGACGTTAAAGCTCTCGGACTTAAGCATCAATTCTATGCTTTGCGCCGTCGCGCTGTCGTCTTCAATCAGTAGAACGCGCATGTGAGGTCCCAGCCTTCCCCCGTCGGTCGCCTTGCCGGCGCGCAAGATCGTTTCAAGTCCCCAGTGGCGGCCTTTTTGGGCCGTTTGTCCCGAGAGGGGGGCTTGCTACGAATTCCGTAACCTTAACGGGCATTGGTTAACAAAAACATTCCCGACGAAATTACGCTTCAAACTCGCCGTCGCCTGCCTCGCCACGGCGACGCGGTTGATTCGATCAACCGCGTCTGGCCGCAAACCTTGGCAAACGAAGCTTGCGCGACGAAGGACAGCGATCGTTTTTTTGATCCGGCGAGGTTCAAAACTCGGGGCGACGGCGGTTGGCGCCGCCGCCCCGCACAAGCCGAATCGAAGCAAGCGACAACTATACACGCTGGGCACGGCTCCGAAAGATTTGCGCTGTCTCGCTCACAGGTAACGAATGGGCAACTTTACTGGGGCAGAGTTGAACCGCGCGGGATAACCAAGCGGGCTAACCAGGCATTCGCGTTACCCCATCGGATGAGTTCATCAGATCGATTAGGAGCCGCGTTATATCAATGAGTTGGAGCAGGTCCTTGTCGACAATGCCTGGCCTTTTTCGCAAGACTTTGTCGGGTCCAACCGGCGTCTTGGAGTTGAAGCAATGAAGTCGCGGGATACCCTTGCGCGTCTTAGGCGCTTCCAGGTCGACGAAACGCGTCGCCGCGTCGCGCAGATCGAATCGATGATAGCCGAGTTTTCCAAGATGGCGCGGGAACTCGAGCGTGAAATCGCAACCGAGGAGCAACGGGCCGGCATATCCGATTTCTCCCATTTTGCCTACCCAACTTATGCGCGCGCCGCGCGCGCGCGGCGGGACAATCTCCAGCGTTCGGCGGAGGAACTGACCGCTCAGCTCGACGAGGCCCGCCTTTTTCTTGACGAAGCGCTCGCCGGCCCCGGCAAAGAGCGGATTCTCGATGGCGGCGGCACGACCCTCTTGGCGGGATAGCCGCCAGAGATCCGGCTCGTCGCGGGCCCGCATTGAACCCTGAAATTGTCTGCTTAATTCTCATGTGAGGCGAAGGCATCGCCGATGGTTCCGCAGGACCCGCGCAAGTTCCTAGAAGTTACCCCTTGCTATCGGAGCACGCATTGTGCACGGATGCCGCCCGGGCACGGCGGGGGCTCGCGTCGCGGCGCGGCCATCCATGGCCTCCGGAGAGCGATGAAGCGCATTCTTGATTTTGTCTGGCCGCTGATCGGGCTCGCCGCGGTTGCTGTTTCGCTCTGGCTTCTCCACCGGGAGTTCAAAGGCGAAGCCGTGGGGCCGGAGGTCTGGGATTACTTAAAATCGATATCGGTCGGAAACTATTTGTTGGCGGGACTATCGACGCTTGTCGCTTACGCGGCGTTGGCTTGGTACGACCGGATCGCGCTGCTCCATCTCGGCGTGAAAAATATCTCCTGGGTCTTTATCTCGCTCTGCTCCTTCACGACTTACGCCCTCTCGCATAATATCGGCGCAACGGTTTTCTCGGGTGGGGTCGTCCGCTATCGCGCCTACCACTCGAAAGGGCTGAGCGCGGCGCAAGTCGCGGTTCTCGTTGCCGTGACCTCGTTGACGTTCCTCCTCGGCACTGTGCTGCTCGGCGGCCTCATTTCGGTTTTGGAGCCGGAGCAATTAAGTCGCTTCCACGGCATGCTCCCCCAAAAATTGCGGTTTCTCACCGAACCAACGACCGCAAGGCTGGTGGGTGTCGTTTTCCTCACCGGCGTCGCCGTCTATGTGCTTGGTTCCATCTTCAGATTTAGGCCCGTAATAATAAGAGGATTCGAGCTGGAATATCCGAAATCGGAAATCACCGCGAGGCAACTGCTGGCGGCGCCCCTCGAAATCTGCGGAGCTGCTGGAATAATCTATTTCACTTTGCCGGAGGCCGGCAATCCTGGTTATTTCATTGTTCTCGGGGTATTTGTCGCTTCGTTTGGCGCCGCGCTTTGGTCTAGCGCGCCAGGCGGCATTGGCGTTTTTGAATGGTTCTTCATAAGCGCGATGCCGGAGATGCCAAAAACTCAGGTGCTGGCGGCTTTGCTGGTCTTCCGGCTCACTTACCTGCTGATTCCCCTTTTCCTGTCAATTTTCGTGATCATCGTTTTCGAACGCAACCGGCTAAAGGAAGTGCTTCACCCCAAGGAAGCCCATCCCGCGCCGGGCTTAGAGGTCAAGCCAACGGCCGACCGCAAGCGGGCGAGCCTGCCTTGAGGCGCTTTCAGAAAAGCCGTGGCCTCGCCGCCAAATTTTGGCACTACGCCGCCGATCCGCTTGAGCGGCCGCCCGAATTGGTCCCGTAATTGGCCATTGGGAGCCCCGGCATGACAATCTCGCCGCCGGTTCATGCTTCCGTTAATGGGCCGGCACGGGCCGTCACACCTTTGCTATCATATAGGTTCGGGATATGGACCCACTTCGCTTAGCGGGGCGATCCCCGGCAATATGCCCGCGTCCGCCATGCGCACCGGTGCCGGCCCCGGCGCTCGACAGAATGCGCTGGCGTGCCCCGGCAGATCGGGACCGCATGCGTCAATTCATGTGCCCAGCTCT
>JBOHJV010000164.1:0-6411 GCA_050728695.1 Methylocella sp.
CCGAGCCAGAAGATGGGCAATGAACATCTCAGAGAACGCTGGTTCGTCATGTATCACGCGGACAATTGCCGCTTTTTCCAGGCGCACGATGACGGAATCCGCCATCGCCGCCACCGTCGATATGCGCCGCGCCTGCCCAGCCAGACATCCTTCCCCGAAGAAATCGTTCGTTCCAAGCATTGCGATGACGGCTTCCTTGCCTTGCTCCGAAACGACGGTGACCTTCACCTCGCCTCTCTCGATGTAGTGGACCGCATCCGCGGGATCTCCCTGCGCAAAGACCCTCTGACCCTTGCGGTACTCCATAATGCTGCAGCCCTCGCCAACCATGGCGAGAAAAGATTTCGGATCGAAAAACTGCCGACTCTTGGTCGCCATGGCAAACCCCTCGTGCCGCACGTCCTTGATGAGCGAACCTTCTTTGTGTCATATACCACACAATCTTTGTGTCGTATACCACACAATTTCTCGCGGCGAGTGAGCAATTTTGACCGGAATGTCGCCCAGCAGTCTGGTATTTCAATCCTAACAGCCAAGAAAGAGCTGTTGATATCAGGCGACATTTTCAATTGCGGCGGCATAGTCAATAACGGCTTCGGGGCGACGTCGGGTGACAAGCCTATTCATCGGGAGCGTGCTGCTTGGGACAGTCTTCGGACGGTTTTTCAAGGTTTGGATTCTTATTCCGGCCTGCGCGTTGACCTTCGCGATCGTCGCTGCCCGTTCGGCCTATTACCAACTTGGTCTGTTGAACGTACTTCTCGAATTCACCGTGATTGCGGCGTGCCTGCAAATCGGCTACGCGCACGGTTGCCTATCGGGCGTCATTCCCGGCCGGACGCGACGTCTCGAGATACCCCGCGAATTGTCGCATCCGGCGGCGCCACGGCACCGGCAACCTTTTTAAGCGCTGTGCCCCAGCGCTAGGAAGCCGGCGTCGCGGCGGCCACCGTTGGCGTCACGGTTCTCACAGAAAAAACAACGCAAAACCTTGCGCTCGCCAGGCGTTTGGGGGTAATCGCCGTTGCCGAATCATGCGGGATTGGGTCCCACTTGCCGCCCGGCACGATTGATTAACTAAAAGCTAGGAAGCTTTGTCGAATAATAGGCAATGAACCAAAGCCTTTTTTTCGCGGCGCAAAGGCCTGGCCATGAAACTTACAAAACTCCGCATCGCGGGTTTTAAGACCTTTGTCGAGCCGGCCGAGTTTTTAATCGAGCCGGGGCTGACCGGCATTGTCGGGCCGAACGGCTGCGGCAAATCGAATCTTGTCGAGGCGCTGCGCTGGGTCATGGGCGAGAATTCGTCGAAAAGCATGCGCGCCTCGGGCATGGACGATGTAATTTTTTCGGGCGGCGGCGACCGGCCCGCGCGCAACATGGCGGAGGTCGTTCTGTTTCTTGATAATCGCGACCGTTCGGCGCCGGCCGGCTTTAACGATGGCGAGATGATCGAGGTGTCCCGCCGCATCGAGCGCGAATCTGGCTCCGCCTACCGGGTCAACGGACGCGAGGTGCGTGCCCGCGATGTTCAATTGCTGTTCGCCGACGCTTCGACCGGCGCGCGCTCGCCCGCGTTGGTGCGGCAGGGCCAGATCGGCGAGATCATTGGCGCCAAGCCGCAGGAGCGCCGCCGGATCATCGAGGAAGCCGCAGGCATCGCGGGGCTCCATTCCCGCCGCCACGAAGCCGAGCTGAGACTCAAGGCGGCGGAAGACAATCTCGTTCGCCTCGACGATATTTTGCGGCAGATCGATACCCAGGCCGAGGGCCTCAAGCGGCAGGCGCGCCAAGCGGTTCGCTACCGTGGTCTCGCGGGCGAGATCAGGCGCAACGAAGCCCTGCTCGCCCTAATCACGCAGGCCGAGGCGGCGCGGGTGCTAAAATCGGCCGAAGTCAAACTCGAAGCCGATCTGCGGGACGTAGCGGAACGAACGAGGGCCCAGGCCGAGGCTGCCAGGCGGCAAGCGCTCGCCGCGGAAGAGTTGCCGGGATTACGCGACAGCGAAGCCGAGGCCGCCGCCGAATTGCAAAGGCTCGTTGTCGCCAACGAGACGCTGGACGGAGAAGAAAGGCGCGCGAAAAGCCGTACCGCCGAACTGGAGCGGAGAATCGCGCAAACAGCGAGCGATTTTGCTCGCGAGGCGGCCCTCATCGAGGACGCGGCAGGTGCCCTCGCGCGGCTCGATCAGGAGGCAACCGAGCTCGCGGGGAGCGGCGTGGACGAAGCCGGGATCGAGGCTCTGCGCGAAAAGCTCGCGGACGCCGAAGCGGCCTTGGCGGTTACCGAAGAAACGCTCGCCGGGATACAGGATGCAAGGGCGGCGGCGGAGGCGCAGCGCGCGGCGCTGAAGGCGGCGAGCCGGGAAGAGGCGGCCCGCGCGGCGCGCATCGACGCCGAAATCGATACGGTGAGGAGAGAACGCGGCGCGCTCATTACCGATTCCCCGGACGGCGTGAATTTCGGGCTTTTGGAGGTCGCACTCGACGAAGCCGTCGCGTCAGCTCAAACGCGCGAGGACGAGCTTGCCTTCGTCGAGGTCCGCGCCGCAAACGCCGCCGCCGAAGAATTAAAAACCCGCGCTCCGATCGCCGGAGCCGAGCGCAGGGCGCAAACCCTCGAAACGCAAGTCGCAACGTTATCCAAATTGCTGAACGCCGGAGCTGGCGGCTTTTGGCCCTCGGTCACCGAGGAGATCAGCGTCGCGAAAGGCTATGAGGCGGCACTCGGCGCGGCGCTCGGCGACGATCTCGACGCCTCGACCAATCCGGCTTCGCCGGCGCATTGGGCAAGGACCGATGCTTCAAACGACCCCGCTTTGCCGCCTGGCGTCGAAGCGTTCTCAAGGCTCGTCACGGCACCAGCTCCGCTCGCGCGGCGGCTAAACCAGATCGGCGTTGTTCCGCGGGCCGAAGGAACCACCTTGCGGACGCTGCTGGCACCCGGCCAAAGGCTAGTCTCGACGGAAGGCGATCTGTGGCGCTGGGATGGTTTCACGCAAGCCGCCGAAGCCCCTACTCCGGCCGCGCGGCGTCTCGCCGAAAAAAACCATCTCGGCGATCTCGCGATCGAGGCAAAAGCGGCGCGCGGCGAAGCAACCGCCTTGAAAGCCGATGCGGAGCTGGCCCAAACGGCGCTAGCTGACGCGGCCATCGCGGAAACCGCGGCACGACAGGCGCATAAGGAAGCTCTGCGCAAAATGGAGGCCGCCCGCGCGGAAAAAGCAGCGGCCGAAAAGCACAAGGCCGCGATCGCCGCGCGGCTCTCGGCGCTCGAAGAAGCGCTCCTCCGCCTCGCCGCCGCGCGTGGCGAAGCCGGCGAAAAGCACGCGCTAGCCGAAGCGGCGCTTGCCCAATTGCACGCGCCCTCGGAGCTGACCGCGCGGCTGGAGATAGCGCGCGCGGCGGCGGCGCACGATCGCGCCGCGGGGGCCGAAGCCAGCGCTGAGCTGCAGAGCCATTTGCGCGACGCCGAGACGCGGGCAAAACGTTTCCGTGGCATTGAGGAAGAGCGCCAATCCTGGCATGCCCGCCGCGATCGCGCGAGCGGACAAATTAGCGCGCTGGAGTCGCGGCGCGACGAAGCCACGCAAGAGCTGCGAAGACTTGCCGAGGCGCCGGATAAGTTTCTAGCCGCCCGTCAAACTCTGCTGCGCCAAATCGAAGCGGCCGAGGAAACGCGCAAGCGGGCGGCCGACAATCGGGTCGAGGCCGAGTCGCGGCTTGCCGGAGCGGATCGCGCCGCGCGCGACGCGCTTGCCCAAATGAGCGCGGCGCGGGAAGAGAAAGCCCGCGGCGAAGCGAGGGTCGAAGCGGCACGAGCGCGCCGGGACGAGATCGCGCATATGATCGCGGCCGAGCTTGATTGCGCGGAGCCCGAGCTTTTCGGTCTCGCCCATGTCGCGCCCGGAGACATTCTCCCGTCCGCGGAGGAAGTCGAAAAGCGGTTCGACCGTTTGAAAGACGACCGCGAGCGGCTCGGCGGCGTCAATCTGCGGGCGGAAGAGGAATTAAACGAAATCCTAACCTCGAAGACCAATCTTTCCACCGAGCATGCCGATCTGACCGAGGCAATCCGCCGGCTGCGCCTGGCGATCCAAAGCTTGAACAAGGAAGGCCGCGAGAGACTCCTCTCCGCCTTCGATGCCGTCCATGCGCATTTCAAGGAGTTGTTCACGACGCTTTTCGGCGGCGGCTCGGCCGAGCTTCAGTTGGTCGAATCGGACGATCCGATAGAAGCCGGGCTCGAAATCCTCGTTCACCCGCCGGGTAAAAGGCCTCAGGTCATGACGCTTTTGTCCGGCGGCGAGCAGGCGCTTACCGCGATGGCGTTGATCTTCGCGATCTTTCTCACCAATCCGGCGCCGGTTTGCGTTCTCGACGAAGTCGACGCGCCGCTTGATGATGCCAATGTCGAACGCTTCTGCGATCTTCTCGACAATATGCGCGCCAAGACCGAGACGCGCTTTATTGCCGTCACCCATAATCCGATCACCATGGCGCGGATGAACCGGCTGTTTGGCGTAACCATGGCCGAACGCGGCGTGAGCCAGCTCGTCAGCGTCGATCTCGAGGAGGCCGAGCGGTTCCGCGACGCTGGTTGAGCGCACCAAACCGTCTCGCCCCAGACGTGACAGTTCCCCTTATGTAACAGTAACGTATATGTTGATGGGGAGGCTTGCTCCCAAGTCGGGCGAAAACCGCGAAAATCCTGACGTCGCCGAGCCCAGGTTCACGTCGGACGCAAGCGAAAATGCGGCGGCCAGAGCGTTCATTCCATGCTATCAGGCTCGACGGCCGTTCGCTACGGATCCAGCAGGAGTGCCGGAGTGCATTCGCGTCCATCTGAAAGACGCAGTTTTAAGCTCTTGCCCGGCTTCCTCGACTGGACCGCTTTCGAGGTCTCGGTTCTCGATCCAGCCTGCTTTGCTATTGTGATGGCGACGGGAATTACGTCGAATGCCATGTTTGCGGAGGGCCAGCGCGGATTGTCAGACGTGCTCTTTCGCGTGAACCTTTTTGTCTATCCGTGGCTTGTTCTCGCCACCATCCTACGAGCTACCGACGCCCGTGCCCCGCTATGGAGCAACCTTGCTAACCCGCGCCTCATATATTCGTTTTTTACGTTCGTTGCGGCATCAGACGTGCTCGGCGTCCAGATTGCCCTACGCGGATTTGTGACAGCCTCCCTTCTACTGTGGTTAGCGGCACTTGCGGCCTTCGCCGTCCTCGGCTATTTCAGTTCCGGCTTGCTGATATTCTGCAATGCTGCTGGGGGAGCCGATCTCGTTGTTCGTGGTGGTGGGCTACTTGCGATCGTAGGCACCCAATCATTGGTACTTCTTGGCGTGCATGTGGCTTCAACAATCGGCGAACATGGGAACGCAATCTTCGTCCTCCTTCATGCGCTGTGGGGAATTGGACTGGTTCTTTATGGGATTTTCATCGCTCACTTCGCCTATCGAATCTCCTACATGCGTGTCCGGCCCCAAGATTTGACCCCAGTTCTATGGGTGGTCATGGGCGCGGCCGCGATCAGCGCAAATGCCGGGTGCCTGCTGGTCCAAAACGGGCCGCAACCGGATTTCCTCCACGCCATGCGACCGTTCGTTGACGGCGCCAGCTTTACCATTTGGGCATGGGGGACATGGTGGATTCCGCTCCTCGTCATGTTCGGCATTTGGAAACATGGCATGCGCCGTATTCCGCTGAGCTACAATCCGATGTTGTGGAGCATTGTGTTTCCGCTCGGAATGTATGCTGTCGCGACCGACCGCCTCTCGCTGGCCATTGGTTATCCACCCCTCCAAGCGCTATCGCATTCGATGGCCTGGGTGGCGCTCGGCGCGTGGATCGCAACCACGGCGTCGTTGATCATCGCATCCGCGCGAAGTTTGAGAAAGTTCGCGCGATCCAACTTGCTCAGCCAGGCCTCCGAATCCGGGTTAACGCGATAGGGACCGAGCAGCGTCGCGAGACAACATGGGTGCCAAGAACATGGCCGTGGCCCGCCACTTTAGGTTTTGCGCGTTCACCAAATCGTCCTGGACGCTCACCGGCGCAGAATCTCAAATGCCTAGAGCGCGCCCCGAGAAGGCGGAATCGGGTGAAAATTCCCAGGCGGCGCGAATCATGATCAGTCCCTCAGCCCACGCTAAGCGCGTCTGCCAAAATCCGGGCGCGGATTTTGGGTTCAACTTGCAATTGACAGGACGGTCTTGCAACACTAACCGGACCGCAATGTTTCGCGGCGGCGGCGCCGGCACCGGCAGGCCTCCGCCCCCTTGCAGAGGAAGGTTCCGTGGCCAAACCCGAACTCGGTAATAAGCGTCAATGCCAAAACTGCGGCGCGCGGTTCTTTGATCTGAACAAATCGCCCGTCACATGCCCGAAATGCGGGACGATTTTTCA
>JBOHJV010000165.1:0-6411 GCA_050728695.1 Methylocella sp.
CTCAATCCGCTTCCACTGCCCGTCGCTCAGCCAAAACAAATTCCTGCTCACAATTTCAAATCCTTCCCGCCAAAGAATCACTATCTTATTGTAAGCGCAAAAGGATTAATGAGTTCTAACCCTAGTTGCTCGCCGTGCTTTCGCTCGGTTCCATCGGCATGATTTTCAGCGACGCGATCCGGTTGCGCGTCTTGCGCAGCACTTCGAAGCGAAAATTATGGAAACTGAACACCTGTCCCGGCTCAGGGATGGCGCGCGCCTCATTGATGACAAGACCGGCGATCGTGGTGGCTTCCTCATCCGGCAGATCCCAGGCCATGGCACGGTTGAGATCGCGGATCGGAACGGAGCCGTCAACGATCGCCGAACCGTCGGACATCAAGCGCACGCCTTGAACGATAAGATCATGCTCGTCGGCGATGTCGCCGACGATTTCCTCGAGAATGTCCTCCAGCGTGACAAGACCCATGACCACGCCATATTCATCGACCACGAGGGCAAAATGAGTTTTGCGTTTCAGGAACGCTTGGAGCTGATCTTGGACCGGGGTCGTTTCCGGCACGAACCAAGGTTCGAGCGCGATGCGTGCGACATTGAAATCCTTGACCTCGCCGCCGGCCGCGTCGAGCGCGCGCAAAAGATCCTTGGCGTGCAACACGCCGACGATGTTTTCCGGCTGGCCGCGCCATAGCGGCAGACGAGAATAAGGCGCTCCGACCACCTCGCCAATCAAATCTTGCGAGGGCAAATCGGCATTGAGGGCGAGCATCTTGGTGCGATGAACCATAACGTCCGACACTTCGAGATCGCGAAGGTCGAGCAGGCCACCGAACATGTCGCGGTCGGAACGTCCGACGCCGCCCTCCCGATGCAGAAGATCTACGGCGCTTTTCAGTTCTTCGTGCCCGGACAGAATGGAGTGCCGCCTGCTTGTATCGACACCGGCCACTTTCAAGAGACCGCGCACGAGCACCTCGACGCCGATGAGGACAGGTCCGAAGATGGCGACGAAAAACGATATCACGCGAGCGACGAGAAGCGATGTGCGATCCGGGTAATTGATCGCCACGGTTTTCGGCATCACTTCGGCGAAAACGAGCAGAATGACGGTCATGAGCCCGGTCGCGTAGAGCGCGCCGCGCGAGCCCACGGCCGCGACCAGAATGCTGGTCATCAACGCCGAGGAGCCGATATTGACGAGCGTGTTGCCGAGAAGCATTGTGCCGATCAGCCGCGCCCGGCTCGCGAGCAGCCGGTTGACCAGAGCCGCGCGCCGGTCGCCATTTTTTTCCAAGGCGTGCATGCGCGCGCGGGAGGCGGCGGTGAGCGCCGTTTCCGAGGCTGCGAAAAACGCCGATAGCGCCACGCACAAGAAGATGGTAGCGATCGCGAGCCAAACATCGACCGGTGGAGCACCGGCACCCGCGCCGTTCATGAGTTAATATCCTCGTTTCAGTTCATCTTTAAGGAAGCCGAGGATCTCGCTGGCTTCGACATTTTTTTGTATGAAGCAATCGCCGATCGCCCGCGCGAAGATGAAGGCGAGGGCGCCATGCGCGACCTTCTTGTCCTGATACATGGCATCGAGGATCGCTTCGGGGCCGACGTTCCAGCCAGGAATGCCGGCCATGCGTATTGGCAGTCCAACCTCTTCAAGATGCGCTTCGACTCGCGCTTGGTCCCGCACGCCGCAAAGTCCGTGGCGCGCTGAGAAGCGGAAGGCGCAAACCATGCCAATCGCGACCGCCTCGCCATGCACGAGCCTTGCTCCATCATAGGAGGTGAGACGCTCGAGCGCATGGCCAAAGGTGTGGCCGAGATTGAGCAGCGCCCGTTCGCCCTCGTCATGTTCGTCGCGCGCGACAATCGCCGCCTTGGCCTTGCAGCTCGTCGCAATCGCATGAACGCGCGCGGCTCCGCCCGCGAAGACCGCGCGCCAATTGGCCTCGAGCCAGGCGTAGAATCCGGCGTCGCCAATGAGGCCGTATTTGACAATTTCGGCATAGCCCGCGCGAAATTCGCGCGGCGGCAAAGTTTCAAGCGTGTCGATGTCGGCGATAACGAGCGAAGGCTGATGGAAGGCGCCAATCAAATTCTTGCCATGCGGGGAATTGATCCCGGTCTTGCCGCCGACCGCCGAATCGACCTCGGCCAAAAGCGTTGTCGGCACCTGAATGAAGCGCATCCCGCGCCGGACCGTCGCCGCGGCAAATCCCGCAAGATCGCCAATGACGCCGCCGCCAAGCGCGACGATCACATCGCCGCGTTCAAGTTTCGCGCCGATCAAGGCGTCGCATACGCGGCCATATTCAGCGACGGATTTCGACCCCTCGCCAGGCGCCACAACCACCCTTGAATGGTGGACGAAAGCTTCGTCAAGGGCGCGTTCGAGGGTAGGCAAATGCAGTTTGGCGACATTTTCGTCGGTGACGATCGCGCAAGCCGCCCGCGGGGCTAGCCGGCGAATATAATTGCCGGCTTCCGCGATCAGGCCGGCGCCAATCAAAATCGGATAGGTCCGCGCGCCAAGCTCCACGTTGACATGCGCCTGGGTCGCGAAAGGTTGCGGGCCGGCGCCCTGTTGCCGCCGCGAAACCGGTATGCTACTTGGCCCTGCTAGCGGTAACATGCCGGGCACGGAACGCAAAAAACACTCGATGCCCGCGATAATTTCCTCGACCGCGAGTTCATGCGGCCCATCCCTCGAAACGATGGTGACGTCGGCCAGGGCATAGACCGGATAACGCTGTTCCAAAAGCGTCCGAAGGGTTTGCTCGGGATCGCCGCCTTGCAAAAGCGGACGATGCGAGCGTTTGCGCACGCGGCGCCAGAGCACGTCGTGGTCCGCTTTGAGCCAAATCGATATTCCGGACAAGGCGATCTTGGCCCTTGTCTCCTCGTTCATGAAGGCGCCGCCGCCGCTCGCAAGCACGCGCGGGCCGTCGCTCAAGAGACGTGCCATGACGCGGCGCTCTCCTTCGCGGAAAGAGTCCTCGCCGTGCCGCGCGAAAATTTCGGTGATCGAAAGGCGCGCCGCGGCTTCGATCTCCTCGTCGGCGTCGACGAACTCGAGGCCAAGCTCTTGCGCGAGACGCCGGCCGGTCGATGTCTTGCCCGATCCCATGAGTCCGATGAGGACAATCGAGCGCCGCCCTAGCGCCGAGACGAGCGAGGCTGCGCGCCAGTGACGCGCGCGGTCTGTCTCTGTCTCGGCTCCCGATCCGATGCCGCCGCTCATTTTGTAAGTGTAGCATGGCGACGTGCCCGATTTAAACGGGACTTTTGGACTTCCCTTTTTTCGAGGCGGCCGCGCCCGCCGGCGTACCTGGGGGCGGCAAAGCGCGCACATTGCAAACCATTGTTCCTGCATTTGTTCTAGGAACAGGAAGGCGCCGCGCACGAGGCCAATTGCAGGGCCCCCGGGTCATCCCGGGCCGCCGCCGTCGCAATGGCCTAATTTTCCACGCTCGTCATTTGATCAGCATGACCTTCGCATCGCCTTGTCTGTGCAACAAATTGAGAGTCACGTCCCGCCCGTGCCGATAGAGTCTGAGGTCGAGGCGCGACTTGCCGAGACTCAACCGGTTCAAGGTCACATAGTCCAGAAAAGCGGGCATGACGGGATCGCGGAACGACACCGAATTAGATTCATGATGCAGCTCCATGCCGAGACAGGCCCCGACAAAGGCAAAAGGCGCCGCCGACGCCCAGGCTTGCGGCGCGCACGCGACGGGATAGGCCGTCGGGCCGCGGTGCGGATTGCGGATGAAGCCGCAGAACAACTCCGGCAGGCGGCGCAACTCCTGGTACGCCGCCGCCTCGAACATCGCGGAGAAGACCTTGGCCGCGTGCCAGGGGAAGCCATAACGGGCAAAGCCAAGCGCGATTAAGGCATTGTCGTGCGGCCAGACCGAGCCGTTGTGATAGGAAATCGGATTGAATCGCGCTTCGCGGCTCGCGACCGTTCTAATTCCCCAGCCGCTGAACGAATCCCGGCCAAGCAGTGTCTCGACAACGCGCGCCGCTCGCTCCGGCGCGGCAATCGCGGTAAATAGCGCATGGCCCGCATTCGATGTCCGTACCCGGCACGGATTCTTGTCTCCATCGAGCGCCAAGGCATAGGTGCCAAGATCCTCGCACCAAAAATCCGCCTCGAATTTCTTTTGCAGCAATTGCGACTCGCCGCGCAATCTGGTTTCGAGATCATGCTCATCCAAGCGATGCGCGAGCTTCGCGGCATGCGTCTTGGCCGCGAACACATAGCCCTGCACCTCGCAAAGCGCGATTGGCCCTTCGGGCAGGGCGCCGTCGGCGTGAAAGATCGAATCGTAGGAATCCTTCCAGCCTTGATTGACAAGGCCGGCCCCGGTCTGCCGCGCATATTCGACAAAGCCGTCGCCATCCGCGTCGCCGAACGTGTCGATCCATTGCAGGGCCGCCTTGATATTCGGCCAGATCGCGGCGATCGTTTCGATGTCCCCGGTCCGGTCGAAATACATGCCAGCCAGCATGACATAGAGCGGCGTGGCATCGACGGTGCCGTAATAAAGCCCGAACGGTACTTCGCCCAGACGCGCCATTTCCCCGTTCCGGGTTTCATGCAGGATCTTGCCCGGTTGCGCGGCTGCGAGAGGATCGAAGGTTTTCGCTTGGGTCGTGGCGAGAAAATGCAGAACACCTTTGGCGACGGACGGGTCCAGCCACAGGAGCAGCATGGCCGTGATGATTCCATCGCGTCCGAAAACTGTGCTGTACCAAGGAATCCCCGCGTAGGGATAAAGCCCATGGCTCGTCCGCGTCATCAGCATATACAGGTCGGCGGTGGCCCGCCGGCAGACTTCATTGAAAAGTTCATTCGAGCTTTCGATCGTCGCGATGCCGGTCGCCTTGGCCCGGATCGCGCGCCGCCTCGCCCGGTAAGCACCTCCAAAGGGATTGATCCGCGGCTCGTTCCTGTCCCGGCATAGAACCGAGACAAAGAGAGACTTCCGGCCATTGGGCGCAAGCTCGAACTCAAACGTCGCGCGATTAGTCTCAAGACGAGAGGGCGGCGGCCACATGCGCAATTCCGTGTTGCGCTTTATATTGTCGAGCCCCTCGTAATAAAACCCGGCGACGCCTTCGGTGACAAACGACGTGGATGTGCCGCGGCGTTCGCGTGAGGTTCCGCGAATTTCGAACAGATCGCGAAAATCGGCGCCAAATCCAATGTCGACGCGAAAATGCCTGGTGTTGTCGGCGTAATTGCGAAAACCGATCCTCTCATAGCAGACAGCCTGCCAGAGGAATTTGGTGCGCTCGATCGCAATCGTGCCGCGCGGCAGCGAAATGACGCCGTCCGTATGGAGATCGGGGTTGGCGAGATTAACCGATAGAGCTGCATTGTCGTCCTGAACCACGGAGCTCAACAACAAAGGCCGTTTGCCCTCGAACCGGAGCTCGTACCAGGACAAAAACCGAGTGTCGTTGAAATAGAGCCCTTCGGGTCCGGTGCCGATGACGCCGATGTCGCCATAATTATCGAAAACCGCGAAAGCATCGCCATCTTTCAGGGTCCGCAGCGACCGCTGGACGAGCGAGCCCTCGATTTCGATATAGTGCTGCGGCAGCTCTATCGTCGCGTCCGCGATATCTTCCGTGCCGCGCGCCGCCGCATGAGTATCATCAGCGATGTCCGTTCTCCGCGCAAGCTGCGTTTTGCCGCCATGCAGTCCCTGGCGGGCATCCCGCCATCGTCTCCCGGCGAACGCCGATTTTGGATTTCGTCTGGATCTATCGACTTAGCCCGCCGGGTTCAAGACCTGCCCGCCGCCTTGCTTCGCGATTCGGTCCCAAGATCGCTGCGGGACCGCGTGCGCGGCCGGCCACATGGCAACCTCCGGCCGGCGCGCGGCTGCCGGAACATATGCCAGAAGCGCACGATAGGCCGCGACATATGCGCGCGCCATCCGCGCCGCGGTGAACCGCCTTTCAAATTCGGCGCGAACCTTCCGCCGGTCCATGAAGACGGCCTGTTGCGCGGCCGCCGCCGCCGCCTCGATCGAGTCGACAATCCTGCCACTGACGCCCTCGGTAACGACTTCCGGCACGGATCCATTTGGCCAGGCAATCACCGGCGTTCCGGCCGACATCGCTTCAATCATGACGAGTCCAAAAGGCTCCGGCCAGTCAATCGGAAACAGCAACGCGCGCGCCTTGCCGAGAAATTCGCATTTTTGAGTTTCGTTGATTTCACCCATGAATTCGATAAGGGGATGGTCGAGAAGCGGTTCGATCTCGGTCTCGAAATACTCATGGTCGACGGCGTCTACCTTAGCCGCGAGCTTCAAGGGGATGCCGGCTCGCTTGGCGATTTCTATCGCCCGGTCCGGACGCTTTTCAGGTGAAATACGTCCGAGGAAAGCCAAATAG
>JBOHJV010000166.1:0-6325 GCA_050728695.1 Methylocella sp.
CGGGGAAGCCGGCTGGTTTGGCATGAAGAAGGCGGCCAGTCTCGTCTTCAAGATCCCGGGTAGCGGCGAGCTGAACCGGAACTCAATCCCCATTCATGGCTCGCGCGGCGATTTGCCGGTCCGCTTCGCCCCGAACGGCGGCGCGGTGCCGGGCGATCGCATCGTCGGCATTCTGACCCCTGGCGAGGGAATTACGATCTATCCCATTCAATCGCCCGATCTTATCGCCTTCGATGAAGAGCCGGAACGTTGGCTCGATGTGCGTTGGGACATCGAGGAGAGCCGCCATCAGTTGTTCCCGGCGCGGCTCCTCATCACCGCGATCAATGAGCCAGGCACTTTGGGGACAATTGCGACCGTGATCGGCGATCATGCCGCCAATATCGACAACATCGTCATCAAGCCTCTCTCCGCCGACTTCCGGGAAATGACGATCGACGTCGAGGTAAATGATTTGAAGCATTTGAACACGATCATCTCGCGTTTGCGGGCAAGGCCGGTGGTCAGTAAGGTCGAACGGGTGAACGGGTAGATTGGGGCGCGCGTGCCTCTTTGCCGCCCGTCGCAGAGGGGCTCGAATTTCGCTTGAATCCTTTTTACTTGAACACTACGTTCGTGAATATGGTGCTTAAGACGGGGGAAGCTGACATGACGGCAGCAAACAATCCACAACTATTCTCCGCATATAAGGTTATAATGCAGAATCAGCCAGATATTCCTGACAGGCTCCATGCCTATCTGGTTGAGAGTACTGCTCCAGATAATATAGATGATATAATAGATGACTATAGCAGAAATAACAAGTATAAAGATAAATTAATACAACTTACTGTAGACGGTGAGGGAGGGTTTATTGACGAAATTGCGGATACATTAGATCATTCTAAAAACCCAACGCTTGTTATTAGCGTGCACGGCTTCAACAATCCGCCCAACGTTATATTACCTGGATTTTGGGAGTCATTCGAATGCGTACATGCCGATGATAAAATAAATAATAAAGATGTTGTATGTATAGGATATCGCTGGCCCTCCGAAGCAATACTTTCCACTGCACGCACTATATTTACATCGTCTCCAACATTGCTGAGATGGCTATTGTCGTTAGGTACAATTTCATTGTCATTTCTAATTATTGCTTTGATATTCACATGGTACGAGCATTATATGGGTGCAATCGAGCATGAAACAACAATATTCATAGGAATCGCCGACCCTCTCGTTGTAATAGCTATCACACTAATTTTTGTGTCGATGCCGGTCACGCTCTTTCTCTTACGGCTTTCTGTATACTTTCGAGACGGATACAGAGCGACCTCATTCGGTATACCTGATCTTGTCGAAATAATCAGGCAAATCGACAAAAAATTAGATGAGCGGCATAACCGCTACTGGTTATCAAGGATAGGTAGGCAGCCGAATCGTGTGCAGTTATCCTTCATTGGTCACAGTATGGGAGGCTATGTTGTGACTAGCGTGGTCCGAATTCTTTCTGATGTTTTCGATCCAGCCACCATGAGAGAAGGTTTGAATAAGCGGCGGATCCCTGCCCAGAACAGTGAAAAAGAAAAACAAGCTTTATCAAAAATTGGCCGCGCGTTCCGCTTAAAGCGACTCGTGCTTGTCTCGCCTGATATCCCAGCTGAAGCATTAATCTCGAACAGAGCAAACTTTCTTTCCAACTCATTAGCCCGTTTCGAGGAATCTTTTCTTTTCAGTAACGAGGGAGATGAAGTACTTCTGCAAATATCAACGATCGCAAATTATTTTTCATACCCAACTAAAAGTAATAAATTTGGATATCGCCTCGGAAATGTGGGGATACTTGGGTTACCGTATGGAATGTCAAATACGTTTGATTTACAAAACTTAGGTATTGGAAACGACACACTAGGAAATATCTACGACAAATTAGAGAAAGTTGGAAATAAGCAGTTACAAGATGATCTGCCAAGGTCTTTTTCCTATTTTGATTGCACCGACTGTGTTGAAAAAAACGGGAAGGGCGTGCTGACGCTGGCTAAACCTCACCATGTGAAAAAAATGCGCTGGTATGACCATACTTGGCTCCTCCTTCTTTACCTTCGTTGGCGAACCCCGGATGTTCATGGCGGTTATTTTCATTCTCCTTTCTTGAAGAAACTTATCTATCGCTTGGCATGTATTGGGTTTGACGATTGCGAAGAGGCCTACAAAAATGACGAGGATGGTTCTCTCCACAAGCAATGCCAAGACCGCCAAGTCAGAGTATTATTAAAATCGTGAACTCTTACCTTCGCCTCGGCGTCAATGTCGATCATGTCGCCACCTTGCGCAATGCGCGGGGCGGTGCCTTCCCCGATCCGTTGCGGGCGGCGCTCCTTGCCATCGAAGCGGGCGCCGACGGAATTACCGCTCATCTGCGGGAAGACCGGCGCCATATTCGCGACGAGGACATGGCGCGGCTAAAGCGGGAGATTTCGAAACCTCTGAACTTCGAGATGGCGGCAACCGACGACATGGTGGCGATCGCCCTCGATACGCGGCCGCATGCTTGTTGCCTTGTTCCGGAAAAACGCAGCGAGCGCACCACCGAAGGGGGACTCGACGTCATCGGCGGCCACGATCATCTGAAAATTGTGACCGCCGAGTTGCTCAAGGCGGGGGTCCGCGTTTCCTTATTCATCGAGCCATCTTTCGAGGCGGTGCGGGCGTCGCGCTCGATCGGAGCGCCGGTGATCGAATTTCATACCGGCGCCTGGTGCGACGCGCTCGCGCATGGAGAGGCCGGGCGGGCCGGACACGAATTTGCCCGCATCAAGGCGGCGGCGGCGCTTGCGCGCGGCCAGGGAATCGAATGTCATGCCGGCCACGGACTCGATTTCGCCACCGCCAGGCTCGTCGCGGGCTTGCCCGAGATCGCCGAACTCAATATCGGTCACTTTCTGATCGGCGAGGCGATCTTCGTAGGTCTTCACGCGGCAATCGCAAAGATGCGCGCGGCGATGGACGAGGGACGGCGGCTGGCGGCGAGCTAGCGTGACCAAATGATCATCGGCTTCGGCAACGACCTTTGCGACATAAGGCGCATCGAGAACTCGCTCGCGCGCTTCGGCGCGCGCTTCGTTAGGCGCTGCTTCACCGAGACCGAGCGGCGGAAATCGGATGCGCGGGCAGGCCGGGCCGCGTCTTACGCCAAGCGTTTCGCCGCCAAGGAAGCCTGCGCCAAGGCGCTCGGCACGGGGCTTCGTGCTGGCATCGCCTGGCGCGACATGGGTGTGGTCAATCTTGCCTCAGGCAAGCCGACATTGCGCCTCACCGGCGGCGCCGCGGCCCGGCTAGCAGCGCTCACGCCGCCAGACCACCAGGTTTTCATCCATCTGACGCTGACCGATGAATATCCCTTGGCTCAGGCGCAAGTGATCATCGAAGCGATTGCGATCGCGGGGGCATCGCCGCGCGATATCATTTAGAAGAGCGTAGACTCTCTTGGCGCGATTTCAAAGACCAGCCCCAATTCCTTCGCCATTCTGGCTGGCCTCCCCGGTCCCAGCCGAGTTGGTGAATCACGATTCGCTCCAATTGGGAATCCCCTCCCGATTCTGGATATTCGGAATGCGCTCCAAGGCCACGGGGGCTGCCGCTGCAGCCGGGCCTGTGGCTCGTCGGAATTGGTCACGCTTCCCGCCAAGTACGACCGTCAGAAGAATAATCTTGAGATACCTTGCGCGGAGTGTGCTGGTATCCCGGTGCGGCGGAACCGCAAACATACGCGCGCTACGAAACCGCGGAATTCGGCCGGGCTCGCGCGACCTTTAACGAAGGATCGGCGGCGAGCGCCTCGGCGATCAGCTCCGCTGTTGCTGCTTCGATCCGCGCTTCCAATAACTGCAAAAAACTCTGCTTGTCGAGGCCCGGCGCGATTGCATCGAGGAAGGCGATCGTGACGGTGCCGGGATAGATCGAAACACTGCGGCGCGGCCAATAGAGGCCCGTGTTCAACGCGACCGGCACGCAGACTGCTCCCGCGTCGGTATAAAGATAGCCTACTCCCGACTTATATTTAGCCGGTGCGCCGGCCGGCTTGCGCGTGCCTTCCGGAAAAATGATGATCTGGCGGCCTTGCGCGATCGCCTCGATCACTTGCCGGGTAAGATCGGGCAAGGCCTCGCCGCGTTTGGCGCGGTCGATCGCAACTTGCCCGGTGCCCTTAAGATACCAGCCCCAAACAGGGATTGCCATCAGCTCGCGTTTGAGAATAAAGGAAAAATCCGCTCCCTTGGTCGAGAGCGCCAAGGTTTCAAGCGCCGATTGATGTTTTGACGCAATGATGCAGGCGCCGCGCGGCAGATTGTCCAAGCCGCGCCACACGACCTTCGTTTTGCAAATTTTTTCGAGAAGCCAAACCGACGAGCCCGTCCAAAATTTTGCAAAGGCCTGGACCCTGGGGCGGCCCATGACAAGTACAGGCAGCCCGGCGAGCGCGAGCGCTGTGGTCCAAAAATAGAATGCTGTGTGAAAGGCAAGCGAGCGGAGCAAAATCATACGTGGCCAATCGTGGAATAGTTTGGAGCCCCTGCGGCAGGGCATTGTGTTGCGTTGGTTCTACAGTGCCGAGACTAGGGGGTCAAAGCCTCGCGATAATTCTTCTCTCCTATGTCGAAATCAGGTTATCTTCTCCGCTTGAAGGGGCGGACATGGGTGATCAGGGGGCAGCGAGCGAGGCCGCCAATGCGTTCGGCGATCCGTTCGGGACGCTGGCCGGGTTGCTGGCTGCATTTGTGCCGGAAGGAGCGTTGCGGACATTAGTCCTTGTGATCGAAGGCCTGTGCGCTGCCATCTCTCCTTTCATCTTTAGATATTATGTCGGCGTTCTGGCGCAGGGGGCGAAGCCGGAAGGGTCGATTGAGCGGCAGGATTACGAGAAGCTACGCCTGGCCTCGAAGGCGGCAATCTCGCGGCGCGGCTTTACGCGAAATGGTTGACCGCTTTCCTTGATGGGGTCGAGCGGTTTTTTGGCGATGCCGGCATGGTGGATCGGACGCTGTTTCCGCATGCTTTTGGCCTTAAAAAACCGGCGCCGCTTTGGACCGCGCCAGCTTTCGACGCTGCTTGTTGCTCGCGCTGATCTATCCCGTCGGAACGATTTTTCTCATCTGGGCCATCTCCGGTCATGTCGGCCCGGCGGAGAAGGCGCTGAGACTAGGGCCCGATATCCCTGGATTGGCAAGGGGCCTTTTTGCGGGGTTGTTCGGGTTCGCTGGTTTCGTATTTTGGCGCGGTCAACGAACAGCGGGACGGAAAACTTTTATTTGGGCGGCTTCCACTGTCGCTGCCGCTTCCTTTGTTGGCGCAAGCGTCTACGTTTTCCTTCGCGACAATGTCGATCCCCTGCGCCTCCCCTATACCGATATCGCCATTCCTGGCATTATCGTCCTCTCTCTCGGTAGCCCTGTCGTCGTCGCCATGGTGAGCACTGCTGCTGGTTTTGGCGCTATCGCCCTCGCACTCATTGTCGCTATTTTTGGTTTTTTCCCTGCCGTCGCTTTCGCTGTCGCTGGCCCTTTCGCCATCAAATACAGACGGCAAGGCGTTTTCTTGTCGCTGTTTCTGCCCGCGATGATCCTAGGCTGCCTCGGCGCGGCGTACGCATTTCCCACCTTTCCCTTGCTGCTGTTTCTAGGCTTGCTCACGCTGCTTGACGCGCCGTTCGACTGGGCGTCGCTGGGGCTTACGCGGGCACTAATGCGGCGCGGGCTCGAACTCGGAGGTTGGTGGCCTTATGCTTATGCGTGCTTCGATGCGCTTCTCGCCGCCGTCATCGACGCGCTCCTGGCGCTAACCATGGTGATCGGCGTGCAGGCTTTCGACGAATTGGCTGTGCATGGCGGTGGCAAGAAAGCCATGCTGCTTCCGCTAGACAAGCTCTTCGATGGCATCGCCAAAAATCCAACGGCGCCGGAATATTGGTGGGCCTATGCGCTATTGCTCTCGACCATGATCCCGAGCCTCGTCAATCTCGCTATCGGCGGCATGGCCGTTACACGCGGAATCCCCGGTGTATCGCGGCTTCTCTTGCGCTGGATTCCCGAGGGAAGAGACGTGCCGGACTATAGGCGGCCGCTCGCGGCTCTTGTCCTCACCGGTCAAATGTTCGCAGGCGCATTCCTTGGCGTCGTGGCCCAGGCGATCCTCGCCTGGGGCCTCATTTTTCATGTCATGCCGGCCGTCGGCCTCGACCTGCTCGACATGGCCCGCGCCGTCGCAAAATTCGACGTTCCGCTACGGGCGTACCGGCTCGTCGCGGGAATCCTGTAGCGGAGTGCTTCAACGGCCGGTCCCGCTC
>JBOHJV010000167.1:0-6313 GCA_050728695.1 Methylocella sp.
ACTCGTGCGCGTCAACCTCATGCACCGCAAAGACCTGACGCGCCTGCGAGGAATACAATCACCGCCCCCGCTCGACTCTCGGCAATTAACCTTCGACTTGGCAACTACATGAACCGGACAGCCGTGGGCCAAGCCCGGCCATCCAGCGGCAAAAGCTTGCTGGCAGGAAAAGCATTGAGTCTGGATGCCCGGCAAAGCGCATCTTGAGCGCGAATTCTTGATAGGGATTCGATCCGCGAACTCGATCAGGGCCAGCGGCCATAGGCGCCGCACGAAAGGGCCGGACATATGACCGCACCCGACCAAGTCGCCATAGCCGCCTCAAAAGCCCTTGCAGGCGAGGGCCGTCCACATATGAATTCTGCAAAGCTCGTACTGGTCAATCCGGCACAATTTCCTGAGTAGCGCCGGTCGAGCCGCGCACATTTCGCAATGGAATAAACAGGTAGAGCGGTCGGCACCGGAAGCGTGGAACGTATAGCCTTTGCGCGGAACTGCGGCGACGACGAGTCTGCGGCCGCCTTCCTGGGATTCCGGCCTTGCTAGTGCTCGTCCAAAGCAGCAGTATCAGCCTCGAAATCCGGGGATCGGGGATGCCCGTTTAAGAGCATAAATTCGCGAAAACAGCATTGCACCATAGGATGATACCGCGATGGCGCTGCGTCTGATTGAGATGGTGTTGGGGGAGAAGGACGGCGGAGACGTCCGCGAGCTTCTCAAGGAGCATAAGGTGCTCGAGCACCGGCAGATCCGATTACCGGACGGAGAACTGCTGGTGCGGATATTGTTGGAGGCGGAACAAGTCGAGGAGGTGCTTGATTTTATCGAGGAGCTCGCCGGGCAGGGCAAGCGGGTAGTGATTCTGCCTGTCGTAGCGACCTTGCCGCGCGACGAGCCGGAGCCGGCCGAGTCCGAGGAAAAACCGCCGGAGCGGATCAGCCGGGAGGAATTATACGAGGACATCAAAAACGGAGCGCGGTGGACACGCGGCTATATGGCGATGGCGGTGTTGTCCACCGTCGCGGCGGCCGTCGGCCTGTATCAGAACAACGTGGCCATCATCATCGGGGCAATGGTGATTGCGCCCTTGCTCGGGCCAAACGTGGCGTTAGCGCTCGGTACGACGCTGGGTGATTTACCACTGCTTCGGCGCGCGCTCCTGACGGCTATGGCCGGGATCGCGGCGGCGATGGCGTTGTCGGTGATCATCGGCGCGCTGTGGCACGTGGACCCGGCATTGTCCGAAGTGGCGTCACGCACGCAGGTGAGCCTGCTGGGCGACACCGCTGTGGCATTGGCGTCGGGCAGCGCGGGCGCGCTGGCATTCACGATGGGTCTGTCGCCAGCATTGATCGGCGTGATGGTGGCGGTGGCGTTATTGCCGCCGCTCGTGACGTTTGGGCTGCTGCTGGGCGGCGGCCATCCTGCACTGGCTATGGGCGCGTTGTCGCTGTTTCTGCTGAACCTGATCTGCGTGAACCTTGCTGGCGTCGCAACATTTCTGGTGCAGGGCATTCACCCGGCGAGTTGGTGGGAGAAAGAGCGGGCCGTGAAAGCCACGCGCGTCGCTATTGGGATGCGGGTGGGACTGTTGGCGGGGTTGGGCGGCATGATCCCGCTGCTGTTACGAAATGGCATGATGCCTCAATGAGTGCCGTACATTCGCAGTCGCATAAGGCCCAATATGGACGAGACGGGAAAGGCGCGATCGCGTGCTCGGCGCGACCCTTGCCCAAAGCTTGGCGCTCCGCTGGGTTTCGCCACCCCGTCACGATGCAACCTGAGAAACCACCGCTCGTGCAGGTCATTGAGGCTAACAATCGAAAAAACCGGCGGGGATTTGCGCGGCGAGATCACGCCCAGCCGCCTCGCCGAGCGAGGCCGCATCGCGCGATGGCCCGGATGCCGCCGTCTCGAAAAACCGCGAACCATCGGGTTTTAGCACGATGGCGTGAAATAGGACGTTGCCCGCCTCGACGCACGCGTATGCGCCAATTGGCGTTTTGCAGGAGCCATCGAGAACCCTCAAAAAAGCGCGCTCCGCCGCAAGCGCCACGCCCGTCGCCGCATCGAGAACTGGCGCAAGGAATGCCCGAGTTACGTCATCTCCACTCCGCACCGTGATGGCGATCGCGCCCTGGCCGGGTGCTGGAACAAATTCCCGCACGTCGAGCACCGCCGTGGCCGCCGCCTCGAGACCGAGGCGCCTCAACCCGGCAAGCGCCAGCAGCGTGCCGGCGACTTCGCCCTTGGCGACTTTGGCGAGGCGGGTCTCGACATTGCCGCGCAACAGCGCGATCCGCACATCCGGCCGCAGCCGCCTGACCATGGCGCCCCGCCGCAGCGAGGCAGTGCCGACAACGCTCCCCGGCGGAAGTTTTAGCGGATGCGGCGCGTGCGGAGAAATCCACGCGTCGCGCACGTCCGCGCGGGGAAGATAACCGGCGATTTCGATCTCCGCCGGTAAGAATGTCGGCAGATCCTTCGCCGAATGCACGGCCATTTCTATCTTGCCCTGAGCCAAGGCAAAGTCGAGCTCCTTGGTAAAAAGCCCCTTGCCGCCGGCTTCGCTCAGCGGCAAGTTGAGAATCATGTCGCCGCTGGTTTTAATGGCGACGATTTCGATGGCGTGCGCCGTGCCATGCGCCGCTTCGAGGCGATCTTGCAACTCGCGCGCTTGGGCGAGCGCCAAGGGGCTGCCCCGCGTCCCAAGTCTGAAGGGGAGAGCATTGTCCAATCGTGAAGTGGCAGGAATTGGCGTGTTTCCTATTTGTCTGGATGGCTCTATAGATAGAAGTGTAAAAGATTGCATTTGAGATTTCAGTCACTGTCGCTTGAATTTGCGATCCGCCATCAATCTCATGGCGGCGAGTGTGGCGAGAGGATCGACCCTGTCAAGGATGCGGAGCACCGGCTCCGCCGGCGCGAGCAAGGCTCGCGTCCTTGACAGGATCGAGTCCGCCTCGCCGAAAATGCCAGCCGTGAGATAAATGGCGATCCCCGGGCTGTGACCCGGGGACTGACATTGACCGATAAATCAAATCCAGGCTTTTACAAATTGAGATTAATGCGGCTCCTGGCGGATGCCAACTTTTGGCCGCCGGCCCAAGGGAAAAGGCTTTAGAGGAGAGCCATGCGCGTTCTCGGCATTGAAACAACGTGCGACGAAACCGCCGCCGCCGTCGTCCAATTGCAGCCGGGCGGATCTGGCGAAATTCTATCGAACGAGATCATGAGCCAGATCGCCGAGCACGCGGCCTTTGGCGGTGTCGTGCCGGAAATCGCGGCGCGCGCCCATATCGAAATACTCGACCGGCTGGTGGAACGCGCGCTCGCCAACGCCGGACTCGAATTGGCCGATGTCGACGGGATCGCGGCGGCGGCGGGGCCGGGTCTCATCGGCGGCGTCATTGTCGGCTTGGTCACGGCGAAGGCGTTGGCCCTGGCGAGCGGCAAGCCTTTCATCGCGATCAACCACCTCGAAGCGCATGCCTTGACGGCGCGGCTGACCGGCGAGCTCGGGTTTCCTTATTTGCTCCTTTTGGTCTCCGGCGGCCACACCCAATTGGTCGCGGTGAAAGGGGTGGGGGATTATGTGCGGCTCGGTTCGACGGTGGACGACGCGGCGGGCGAAGCCTTCGACAAAGTGGGCAAGATGCTGGGCCTTCCCTTTCCCGGCGGACCCCGGGTCGAGAAGTTGGCGGCGGACGGCGATTGCGCGCGCTTCGATCTGCCGCGCCCCATGCTTGGCCGGCCGACTCCGGACTTTTCTTTTTCCGGTCTCAAAACCGCTGTCCGGCTGGAAGTCGAGCGCGCGGGATCCTTGACGACTGCCGATGTCGCCGACGTCTGCGCCTCTTTCCAAGCCGCTGTCGTCGATACGATCATCGACCGCGCCCGCGTGGCCTTGCGGCTTTTCCGCGAAACCGCCGGCCAGCCCAATGCCATGGCGGTGGCGGGCGGCGTTGCCGCCAATGGCGCCATTCGCCGGGCGCTGATCCGGTTTTGCGGCGAGGCTGGGTTGCGGCTCGTCGCGCCGCCAGCGTCTCTTTGCACCGATAATGGCGCGATGATCGCGTGGGCGGGGATCGAGCGGCTGTCGCTCGGCCTCGTCGACGACATGACCTTCGCCGCCAGGCCGCGCTGGCCGCTCGACGCCAATGCGGAAGCCGCGCATCATGGCAAGGCGTGACGCGCGGACAAATCCGCTGGCTGGACTACCGCGTGAGTTCCTTAAGGCCGCGAAGGATAAGTTCGGCGGTAGGCGCGTCCTCGCCAAGGGCCGCGACCGAAGCCGCCACCGCCGCCGCGGCCTGCGGCCGGCCATAGCCCAGATTGACCAAAGCGGAGAGGGCGTCTTGCGCCGCGGCGGGCTGGCCGCCATCGCGCCCAGCTAGACGCACGGCCGCGCCGGCCATGCCGGAAGTGCCTGCCTTGTCCTTTAATTCCGAGGCGATTCGCGCCGCGAGTCTTGGCCCGACCCCGGGCGCGCGCGCAAGCGCCGCCTTATCCTGGCAAGCAATCGCGGAAGCAAGCTCGGCAACGTCGAGCGCGGTTTGAATCGCGAGAGCCACCTTGGCGCCGACACCTTGCACCGACTGGAGCAAGCGAAACCAGTCGCGTTCAACCTCCGAGAGAAAACCGAACAGTTTTATTGAATCCTCCCGCATCTGCATTTCGATCGCGAGCGTCGACGCCTCGCCTGGCCGCGGCAGCTTTTGCAGCGTCCGCCCGGAGCAATGCACGATATAGCCGACGCCCTGCACGTCGAGGATCACGAAATCCTCGCCCTCGGAATCGACGATGCCTTTGAGTTTGCCGATCATTTGTCCGAATATTTTATTTCGTGGGAGCGGTGGCTTTAGCGAACTGCTCGCGGTCGACCAACACTTATCAAATGACGTCCCAGTTTGTATTTGTCGCTAAGGCCCGGCGGCGGAGTCCGGTTTGCGCGCGCAAAGGCCGACCCGGGCATGGGTAATCGCCGCGGCGAGCGCGTCGGCCGCATCCGCGCCTTGCGCATCGCTTCCCGGCAGAAGGATTTTCACCATCATCGCAATCTGCGCTTTTTCGGCGTGGCCGGTGCCGGTCACGGTCTTCTTGATGAGATTGGCGGCATATTCCGCGACGGGAAGGCCCGCGAGCGCCGGAACGACGAGCGCTATTCCGCGCGCTTGCCCGAGTTTTAGGGCCGATTGCGGATCGCGATTGACAAAGGTTTCCTCGACCGCCGCCTCGATCGGCGCATATTCGGAAATGACGAAGGCCAGACCCTCGTGCAGCTCGCGCAGGCGCGCTGCGAGCGGCATCCGCGGGTTGGAATGAAGGATGCCGCTCGCTACATAGGCGAGCCGCGAGCCCAAAGCTTCGACGATGCCCCAACCCATGTTCCGCAGGCCAGGATCGACGCCGATTATGCGAATCGCCGCCGCTTGCTCCATGGCCGAGCCCATCTGGTCGTGTGGCAGGATGGAATTCCTCAGGCTCACTCCAAAAGCATACGCTTCAAAAGCTCGATCTCCTCCGACAATGTTGCGTCCGTGGTCACGAGACCAGTGATCTTTCGCACCGCATGGAGGACGGTCGTGTGATCGCGGCCGCCGAACCGTCGGCCAATTTCGGGGAGCGAGCGCGGCGTCAAGAGCTTGGACAGATACATCGCGATCTGGCGCGGGCGCACCACGCTCGCCGTTCGCCGCGCGGATAGGATATCGCCGCGGCTGACGTTGAAATGGCTCGCGACCAGTTTCTGAATGTCCTCGATCTTGACCTTTTTCGGATCCGGAGTCCGCACCAGATCGCGAATGGCGAGCTCGGCGGTTTCCAGCGAATGCGGCGCGCCATTTAATGCCGAATGGGCGAGCAGGCGGTTCACTGCACCATCGAGATCGCGGCCATTTGTCCTTATGACGCTCGCGACATAGGCGACGACTGCGGCTGGAACCTCGAAAGTTTGGTGCACCAGCTTGGCCGCGGCTATGCGCGCTTCGAGAATTTTGACCCGCAGCGCCTCGTCGAGCCCGCCGATTTCGATGCAAAGCCCGCCGGCCAACCGCGACCTTACTCTTTCTTCGAGACTTTCGAGATCCCCCGGCGGCCGATCGGCGGCGATCACGATCTGCCGGCGGGAATCGATCAAGGCATTCAGCGTATGACAGAACTCCTGCTGGATCGATTTGCCCTGAAGGAATTGAATGTCGTCGATCACGAGAACATCGATGGCCCGCAGCCTTTCCTTGAAAGCGATCGCCGTCTGCGCCTTGAGGGCGGCGACGAAACCATACATGAATCGCTCCGCGGTGAGATAGATAAC
>JBOHJV010000168.1:0-6227 GCA_050728695.1 Methylocella sp.
TTGATCGGCAAGGGGGAACATAGCTACAGTCTCGCGGCGAAACTCGCCGAGGCGCTGTCGCGGCGGCACTTGCGATACCGCATATTTGGCTACCAAGCACTCGATCAATCGATCGTCGCGGAACTTGGCGCCATCCCGCATTTCCGGCGCTCGCTTTACGATGGCGTGGATCATTCGCTAGGGCAAAGGGGGTTGCGCTCCGTTGCCGCGGTATTCCGCGGTGCTGAGACTTACAGCCCAATCAGGTCTGAACGGAAAACATGGACGGCACTTAACGAGACATTCGAGAGGGACCTCGGCAAATTGCCGGCCGACATTTGGAACTCCGACAATCTCGTGATCTTGCCGGCGATTTCGCAAAACCAGATCATGGGATTGATCCGCTATCTGCTCCGTCAGCCGCAAGAGCTCTTACCGCGTGTCGTCTGCCAGTTGATGTTCTCGCCGAACTGGACGCCGTGGGGGCAGATTTCGCTATATGGAGAACAATTCTACCGCGACGCCTTTGAGTTGGCCGCGCCGCTTATCGATCGCGCCTTATTCTTCACGACAGAAAATGAAGCGATGGCGACGCTCTATCGCAACGGATTTGGCATCGAAACGAATATTCTGCCTATCCCTTTCGATGGTTCGCCACCAACAGAAACGCGAGACGCCACGGTCCGCCTGGGATTTTTTGGTTACTCGAAATGCGACAAGGGTTTTCATCTCTTGCCTGAGGCAATCGCGCTTTGCCAGCGCCAGCGGCTCGATGCCGAATTCGTCGTCCAAATTCAACACAGCGGATGGGAAAAGCGAACGATCGAAGCGGAACTTGCACTGCGCGCGCTGAAAGATGTGCGATTGGTGGAAGGGGTTCTCGCCAGCGCCGAATATGCCACCTGGACCAGCCAGATTGACGTGATGCTCTTGCCCTATGATCCGGTCACATTCGGCTTGCGCGGTTCGGGCATCTTCACCGAATCCGTCGCCGCCGGACGACCCGTCGTTGCATCGCGCGGAACCTTCGCTGGCACCAGCATCGAGAAAAATGAGGCGGAGGGCGAAGTCTTCGCGCCGCACTCAAGCGAGGAACTGGCCGCCGCGATCGGCCGGCTCGTGCCGCGGCTTCCAGCTTGCAAGGCGCGCGCGGCGGAGCGCGCCCAGGATTTCGCGCGCGGCCATAGTCCCGGCGCCTATCTCGATGTGCTTTTGGCGCATGCAAATACTTGATAGGTTCAGGTGTGATGCCGTTCGGAGTGGCACGTCCCTTTGCGCATGAAAGAAATCTGGGGATAACGATTGGAGCGGAGCTTTTTGCCGGCAACGCTGCCGGCACGTTCTCGTTCGATCTTCCGCGCTGCTTCCCGACATAAAATGCTGTCCCCGGTCCAATGAGGAAAGACGAAAGCAATGAAGGTCGCCGGCGCTTGCATTCCAATCCTCGCCGCGTCGCTCGCCGTCGCGGGCAATAACGATTACCCCACCGAGGCGCGCGCCGACTATGTCTTCGTCTGCATGAAGACCAATGGCGAAACCCCCGAGATGCTTCGGCGCTGTTCCTGTTCGATGGATGTCATTGCGTCATTGCTCCCCTACGACCGTTATGTCGCGGCGCAAACCGTCGCAAGCCTGAATCAGACGCGGGGTCAGATCGGGACCATGTTTCGTGCGAGCGAACAGTTGAAGGCCATGCTGGCCGATCTCCACCGGGCCGAGGCCGAGGCCGAAATCCGCTGTTTCTAAACCAATCCAAGGAATACTGGGTCGATCCGGAAAATTTGATTCCTTGATGTCGCGCCTCCAAAGACGCGGTCGCCAACGGCCTCCCTTGCCCCGTCGCGGGGGAAGCCAAGGCCGCCCGCGCCCTCAAAGCGCCAACGCCAACACCGGAGCGCGCGCTCCCGAACCCCAAAACCTCGGCAAGGACGTGCGAGTTATCCGACATATCATGCGCCGTCGGCACGTGGTTTTCCTTCGCTTGAAAAAACGCCGCGCATAAGCTAGTGTTGTTGCGCCGCATCATTCAAATTGCGTTGAAGCCGGCATGCAAGGCACGCCAGGCACGCCGCAAGAAACCTAAGGAAAGCAGCCCATGAGCGCGACGACCGGCTCCTTTAGCATCGGCAATTCCACCCTCCCAATGCCGGTCAAGACCGGAACAATCGGTCCCTCCGTTGTCGATATCGGCAAGTTCTATGCCCAGTCGGGAATGTTCACCTACGATCCTGGCTTCACCTCGACGGCGAGTTGCGAATCCGAGATCACCTATATCGACGGCGACCAGGGTGTGTTGCTCTATCGCGGCTATCCGATCGAGCAGCTCGCCGAGCACGGCGATTACCTCGAGACCTGCTATCTCTTGCTCTATGGGCAATTGCCGACGGCCGTTCAGAAGAAGGACTTCGACCACCGAGTCACGCGCCACACGATGGTGCATGAGCAGATGGCCAGGTTCTTCCAGGGCCTGCGCCGCGACTCCCATCCGATGGCCGTGCTGGTGGCGAGCGTCGGAGCACTCTCGGCCTTTTATCACGATTCGATCGATATTTCAGTTTTGCAGCAGCGGATTGTGGCGTCGTTTCGCCTGATCGCCAAAATGCCGACCCTCGCCGCGATGGCCTATAAATATTCGCTAGGTCAGCCTTTCATTTATCCAAAGAACGAGCTCGATTATTCCTCAAATTTCTTGCGTATGTGCTTCGCCGTGCCGTGCGAAGACTATAAGATCAACCAGGTTCTTGCCAGAGCCCTTGATCGGATCTTCATTCTCCATGCAGATCACGAGCAGAATGCTTCGACCTCGACGGTGAGGCTTGCTGGCTCCTCGGGCGCAAATCCGTTCGCCTGCATCGCCGCGGGCGTGGCGTGCTTGTGGGGGCCGGCGCATGGCGGCGCCAATGAAGCCGCGCTCAAAATGTTGATGGAAATCGGCACCGTCGAGAATATCCCGAATTTTATCGCCCGTGCCAAGGACAAGAACGATCCATTTCGGCTCATGGGGTTTGGTCACCGCGTCTACAAAAACTATGACCCGCGCGCCAAGATCATGCAGCAGACGTGCCACGATGTACTGAACGAACTCGGCATCAAGGATAGCCCGTTGCTCGATGTTGCGATGGCACTTGAGAAAATCGCCCTAAGCGATGAATATTTCATCGAGAAGAAGCTCTATCCCAATATCGATTTTTATTCCGGGATCACGCTGAAGGCGATGGGCTTCCCGGTGTCGATGTTCTGCGCGCTTTTCGCGGTGGCGCGCACCGCCGGATGGATCGCGCAATGGAAGGAAATGATCGAGGATCCAAGTCAGAAGATCGGCCGTCCGCGCCAGCTCTATATCGGTTCGCCGAGGCGCGACTACGTCGCGGTTGATAAGCGCAAGTAATTAAATGCTGCTTAAGGTAAAAGCGTCTAGCGTTGCATACGGCCGCAACGGGTCCGCGGCCAAATCCTGGGGCGATGGCTGAACGGAAGGGGCATCATCGCCGGTGTACTTGGTTCTTCGCGGTGTCGCGACTCAATTAGAGAGCAACTGCGGCTAATTAATAGTCCCGCGATTCGCCGTCTTCCTCCGAAAATAGCCGCAGTTGTGGCTTCTCGCCCGCGGGTTCGGGGAGACCGAGATGGCGGAAGGCGTGTGGCGTCAGCATTCTGCCGCGCGGAGTACGTTGCACGAAGCCGCGCTGGATAAGGAAGGGTTCGATAATGTCCTCGATTCCATCGCGCGGCTCGGATAGCGCGGCGGCGATCGTCTCGATCCCGGCCGGGCCGCCGCCGAACGAGAGGGCGATCGTCTCAAGATAGCGGCGGTCCATCGCATCGAGCCCGATCGCATCGACGTCGAGGAGACGCAGCGCTTTGTCGGCGACGCCCCTTGTGATTTCCGGTTCATTGCCGACGGCCGCGAAATCACGGACCCGGCGCAGCAACCGCCCCGCGATACGCGGCGTTCCGCGCGCGCGCCTTGCGATTTCGTTGGCGCCATCGTCGGAGATCGCGATCGCGAGCACCCGCGCGTTGCGCCGCACGATCCTTTCCAGTTCCTCGACCGTGTAGAACTCGAGTCGCAGCGGAATGCCGAACCGGTCGCGCAGGGGCGTCGTCAAAAGACCGGCGCGGGTCGTTGCCCCAACCAGGGTAAACCGCTTGAGGGGGAGTTTTACGGAGCGGGCGCCCGGCCCCTCGCCGATCATGAGATCGAGCTCATAATCCTCCATTGCCGGATACAGGATTTCCTCTATCGCCGGATTGAGACGATGAATTTCGTCGATGAAGAGTACATCGCGCTCATCGAGCCCGGTGAGCTGCGCCGCGAGATCGCCTGCCTTGGCGATGACCGGTCCGGAGGTCGAATGGAAAGTTACGCCGAGTTCGCGGGCGACAATCTGGGCAAGCGTTGTCTTGCCAAGCCCTGGCGGTCCAACAAGGAGCACATGGTCGAGCGCCTCGCGCCGCGCTTTTGCCGCCTCGATGAAGACTTTTAGATTTTTCCGCGTCGCTTCCTGACCGGTGAAATCAGCAAGCGCCATCGGGCGCAAGGAAATCTCCGCGTCACCGTCGCGCTCTTCGGGTGTAACGAGTCGAGGGCCTGCTGGCACCGGACGCAGCCTTATGGGAGAGGTTTTTATAGCCGATATGTTCGCCATGGACAATGATCGGGCGCGGCCGCGGAACCAGTCAACTCACCCTACAAATGTCTTCGCTTTATCTCACGCATTAATGCCAACGACCTGTTGCGACACGGCAACTCAGCGGTGCTCTGGCAAGGCCAGCCGCCGCGCTTTCAGCCTGGCGAAATCATCGCCGGCGTGATGCGATGACCGGGTCAAGGGCGATGCCGAGACCATGAGAAAACCTTTGGCGAGCGCGACCTCGGCGTAAGCGGCAAATTCGTCGGGGGGCACGAAGCGCGCGACCGGATGATGTTTCCTTGTCGGCTGTAGATATTGGCCAATCGTCAGGAAATCGACGTCCGCAACACGCAAATCGTCCATCAGTTGGAGCACTTCGTGGCGCTCCTCGCCAAGCCCCAGCATCATCCCGGATTTGGTGAAGATTCGGGGATCGATTTCCTTGACGCGCTGCAGAAGCCTGATCGAGTGGAAATAACGCGCGCCAGGCCGAACCTCGAGATATTTGGACGCGACCGTCTCGAGGTTATGATTGAACACATCGGGCTTGGCCGCGACGACCGTCTCAAGCGCGCCTTGTTTGCGCAAGAAGTCCGGGGTCAAGACCTCGACAGTGGTCGTCGGGCTCGCTGCTTGGATCGCCGCGACCACCTTCGCGAAATGTCCTGCCCCGCCATCGTCAAGATCGTCGCGATCGACGGAGGTGATGACGGCATGGGCGAGCCCAAGTTTTATTACCGCTCCGCCGACACGGACGGGCTCGGTGGGATCGAGTGCCTGGGGGAGCCCGGTCTTGACATTGCAGAAGGCGCAGGCGCGCGTGCAAGTATCGCCCATGATCATGAAGGTCGCGTGTTTTTTCTCCCAGCATTCGCCGATATTGGGGCAGCCCGCTTCCTCGCAGACGGTCACGAGTCGATGTTCCTTGACAATTTTGCGTGTCGCGTCCCATTGCGGCGAGCCAGGCGCCTTGACCCTGATCCAGGCGGGCTTGCGTGCCACCGGCTGATCGGGCCTGTGCGCCTTTTCCGGGTGGCGCGGACGTGCCACGGGCTCGCGGCTGTCGTCAAGCAGGCTGGCGGCGTCCGACATGCGAAAATGTCTCACCGTTCACGAGCGCGGATGGGGAAGCGGCATGGTCTCGGCAAAAATTGAGTTATCGAGCCGGTCGCGCGTAAGGTTGCGGACATCCGACGGGTCCGCGCCTTTCAATTTCGTTCCTTCAAGGTTGGCATTCTCAAAGTTTACGCGGCGGAAAATCGCGTTCTGACAATCAGCATAACTTAAGTTAGCCCCTTCCAAATCGGCGTCGCTCAAATCAGTCCGGCGAATAAAGGTCCGCCTGAGATCGATGCGCAACGGCCGTGCTTCAGTCTTTTCGAGGCGGTTCATGCGTCCTCTCTGGAGGGTTTTGCGACATTAGGGCTATGATGCGGATGATCTCTCCGGTATCAGCGGGTGCGTCCGTCTCACCATAGTCTACTTTTTCTTGTTTAAGATAGGTACTTAGTAGTCGAACGACAGGAGCCGATAAATCACGGAAATCCATACAAATCTGCCCGAGGGTCAAGATAGCGCCAAGCCGAATTTCGAGTTTCTCGTCCTTCAGCTAGC
>JBOHJV010000169.1:0-6198 GCA_050728695.1 Methylocella sp.
CCGGCGAGGCGCATAATCTGCGCATCCTTCAGCTCCGGGTGATTGCGGACCAGCCAGAGAATCGCATTCGGACGATCCTGCCGCCGCGACAGCGGCGTGTAGCGGGCGCCGCGCTTGCGGCTTTGCCCCGGCAGCCGCACCTTCGATACCGCGAGCTGCAACTGGTGCTTCTCGTCTGCTTCGGCCGCCGCGATTTCCTCGCGGGTCAACTGGCCGGACGTGATAGGGTCATTTCCCTTGATCCCGGACGCAACTTCACCGTCCGCGATCCCTTTCACTTCCAGCGGATGAAGTTTGCAAAAGTTTGCGATCTGTTCGAATGTGAGCGAAGTATTCTCGACCAGCCAGACGGCGGTAGCCTTGGGCATCAGTGGCGCATTGCTCATCTATGTCTCCTATGCGCTCGGACACGGAGAACCCCGCGTTGGTCGCGGATACCGCCAGCGAAGCTAAACAAAATATCCGAGGAGGAAATCGCGCCGTTATATAGACGCCGGCATCTTCAAACGCAATGCGAACGGTGCGGTGACCGCAGGGAAATTGCGCGGGAGGAAGGCGGCGCGGCGGCAAATCCGGGCCGGTCCCTCGGCCGTAAGTATTGGCCGGCGCTATTGCGGGTTCAATCGCGGGGTTCACATGAAGACCGGGGTTTGCGGCCTAGGCTAAGCTGGCGAAAGGAACTTCGCGTAAATTATGTTGCGGCTGCTTTTGCGTTTTTTAGGCCTGTGCATGCTGGCGACCGCGTTCGTCGCACTCCTCGGCGATGTCACGCGCTCCGTCGCGGGCTCAAGACTATATGTTACGCCACTCGGCGAGTGGCTCATGGCACTCGCCCCGGGCAAGATGGCCTTGGCTCAGGCCTTCGTTGAGCGTCAGGTTCATCCGTTCATTTGGGACCCCGTCATGGTCGATCTTATGCGTTTGCCGGTATGGCTCGCCGTTGGCGCCATCGGATGTTTGGCCATCCGGCTTGGCCGCAAACCGGCGCCTAGATTCGGTTATTCCAGCCGTTGAACGCTGGCGTTTGCGTTGGTCGCGCCAGCATTCTATTGCGTGCTTGCGGGGTACGATCCATTTTGGGGGAGGATGGAATACCTCCCAGAAGGATGCCGGCTATGTTGTCGTTCCGCAAACGCGCTTCTCTACCCACCGCGGCCGAGGCTCTGCCCGGACGGCGGGACCCGATTTTGACTGCCGCAACCCATTTCGTGACCGGGCACGGACTGAAGCCTCCGTTCCCGCCGGGCATCGAGACCGTGTTGTTCGGCATGGGTTGTTTCTGGGGCGCCGAGCGCAAGTTCTGGGAACTCGGCGACGGCATCCATGTGACGGCGGCCGGATACGCGGGCGGCCTTACCCCGAACCCCACTTACGAGGAAGTCTGCTCGGGGGCGACCGGCCATAACGAAGTCGTGTTGGTCGCTTTCGATCCGGCAAAAATTTCCTATGAAAGGTTGTTAAAGACCTTTTGGGAAAGCCATGATCCGACCCAAGGGATGCGGCAGGGTAACGATGTTGGAACGCAATACCGCTCCGCCATCTATGTCGCAAACGCGGCCCAGCGTGCGGCGGCTGAAGCCAGCAAAATGGCCTTCTCGAGAGCGCTGGAGGCGCGCGGCTTTCCCGCGATCACGACGGAGATCCTCGCCCGGCCGGATTTTTATTACGCCGAAGCCTACCACCAGCAATATCTCGCGCAAAATCCACGGGGCTATTGCGGCCTCGGCGGCACTGGCGTTTCTTGCCCGATCGGACTCGCGCCGTCATAGCCGCGCAAGCGGCAACTGATTTCTTCCGCCGTGGAGGCATGGGTGCGGCAACCGCCGGCATAACCAAATTTTTACTTGAAGCAGCCATGACTTCGCATAGAAATAATTCGGGGGAAACCCCGGCTGCGGGCAACCATTTGCGCAACATTTTTGCCATCTCGCGCGTTACGAGGGATGCGGGGCTCGATTGAAAAGTTGCCCGCTTGTTGGAGTTACGTGATGACACTTGGACGAATCATTGGAATCCTCATTTTTTCAAGCCTCGCCGCGACGGGCTCCACCCTTGCCGGGGGCATTCCCAAGGGGGCTGGCATCAAGGGAGATTCCCCTCTCCCGACGAGCGTGCCGGCCAGCGCCCGGCACGCCAGGCCGCAGGCGCCGATCGTCATGGGGCGCAGCGTGAGCGAGCGTCGCAAGACCAAGCTGCATCACATAAAAATCAAGCCGCTGATCGAACTCCCGGTCCCCGCGGATAATTCGCGCTAATTTGGTCTCGTATTCGAAACCGCGGCCGGCAACCGGCGAAGCCAAACAATTTTCAGCGCGCGGTGAGGACGCTTTTGCATTCGGGCGGCAGTTGCGCCATTGTCAAGGGCGGCTTCGGTTTTTCGGGCCCCGGCCTTGGATGCAGAACCGCGTCCGAAAACCACCAAGCGAGCGAGGCGTCGCAGCCGTCTCCCGACGGGACGGGATCTTGATCCCGGCAGGCCTCTTCCCCTGCCGGACAAGCGAGGCGGACATGAAAATGATAGTCGTGTCCATAATATGGGCGGACCTTGGTGAGCCATGACCGGTTGCCCGTGGCCTCGCGGCACAGCGCTTTCTTGATCGCCGCGTTGACGAAAATGCGCTGCACCTCCGGATCTTGCGCCGCCGCCCTGATGACTGCGAGATGATCAGGCGTCCATTTCGCCGGATCGACGTCAAGCCGGTCAGGCCGCACCATGTTGACTGCCGACATCTCCTCACGCTCCAAGCGCGATAGGTCGCGGGATGGCATCGGCGTCAGCCAAATATCGGCGTCAAGACCGATCTGATGCGAGGCGTGCCCGGTGAGCATCGGGCCGCCGCGTGGCTGCGACATGTCGCCGACAAGAATTCCGGGCCAATGGCTGACGGTCGGCACTTTGCGCGCAAAACGTTCTAGAAAGGCGAGCAGCGCCGGATGCCCCCAGTTGCGGTTGCGCGAAAGCCGCATCACTTCCCAAGCGGGGCCGTTGACAGGCAGCGCCTGGCCGCCCGCGAGGCAGCCGCGCGAATAAAATCCGATGGTGCGCGCCGCCAACGCCGCCGGCACAACTTGACGCCCGAATAATTGTTTCGCCGGAGTGGAGGGATCTTCCGGGTGAGCGAGCGGCGGCAGCGGGATTGGTTCGAGCGTGCCTTTTTCTTGCGCGAGAGCCTCCCCCCCGATGCCGGCCGAGGCCAGCATGATGGCCAACCAAACAAGCCGTGGACGCATCCGCACTTCTCCCCGCCGGTAAGTCTTTAAAGGTTAAGCTCCTAAGAGCTAAAAAAAGGTAACGCGCTTTTCGCAATTTGCAAAGTCGCGTCGGCGACGCGGCGAAATGCGCGCTGGACCGAGGCCGGGCGCGAAGCCGCTATCGCTGTCCGCCGCGAAGGAATAAGGTTTTGACCTCGACCGGCGAACCAAAGGTCTTGCGATGCGCAAATGGGCGTGCGCGGCGGCCGCGGCGGCCGGGCTGACCGGCGCGGGCGGAATAATCTTGGCTGCCGCCGCCGCGCATGGCGTGCCCGACGCCAGGCTTCAAACGGCCGCCAATTTTTTGATGCTCCACGCGGCCGCCACGCTCGCCATTTGCGGGCTTGCCTTGGCTGTGCCCCAACGCGGCATCTGGTTTCTCGGCGCGGCGGGGTTGTTCCTGTCCGGAAGCCTGTTGTTTGGCGGCGATCTCTCGGCGCGCGTCTTTATCGGGACAAGACTGTTTCCCATGGCCGCCCCGCTCGGCGGAACGCTGCTTATTTTTGGCTGGGCTTTTGTGACGCTGGCGGCCTTGATCGTCATGCGTCAATCTCGCGGCGGCGAGCCGGATCAAGATATTGACGAATGATTAATTTTCTGGACTTTGACATCCGGGCGGAGCACAATATTTGCGCATCCAAGTGATCAAGCAGTATTATCATGGTTGCCGACACAGAGGCCGCGCCCAAGAAGCAGCGTATCTTGATCGTCGAGGACGAGCCGTTCATTGCGCTTGCCCTGGAAGCGGTGCTTTTGGAACTCGGCTTCGATGTGGCCGGTTCCGCCGCGCAAGTTTCCGCTGCCCTGGAATTGATCGGCCGTGAACACATCGATGGTGCAATCCTCGACGTGAACCTTGGCTCGCAAAGGATCGATCCTGTCGCCGACATCCTCGCCACGCGTGCTTGTCCCTTTTTTTTCACGACGGGGTACGCCATCGCGGGCATCCCCGCCCGGCACGCGGGACGCGCCGTACTGCAAAAGCCGTTTGGGTCGGAGCAACTCTATACGCTGTTGCGCGCGGAGTTCGGTTCCCCGATCGATGACCGGCGCGGCTCCGCGGCGGACGGCACGCTTGCGCGTGGCGATCGTCAGCTGCCGGCATGCCGCTCGGCGGGTATTCGAACTCCGGGCCTGTGAGGCCTTCGGCGCTTGGCGGCCGCGAGGTTTCTTGTGCCGCGCGGACTGAAGCGCTACTTGTCGACGATAAGATCGAACGGTCTGGCGTCATTGAAATTGGCGCGGAGACCCCGTTCGCGCGTAAGTTCGCTCGTTTCCGCCTTGATCGCGACATAGTCGAAGACCACATCGGTTTATTGGCGAGGGCCGTTTCCATGCTTTGGGGAGGCATGCCAAAATTCGCCTTTTTTAGTCTCTGTGTTTCCTGAACAGACCAGGCATCGCGCTCGCGCGACAATGTTTTAGCTTTGCGCAACCGCAACAGGGCAACCCGAGCCTGAGAGCAATGGTCGAATCGGCAACGGTTGTATCTCGCCCCTCCGCGCCGTTCCGCAAACTTCTGTCGTCAATAATCTACATTCTCGCGGGACTAGCCGTTCTTGTCGCGATCACGGCGGCCGCGGCGCCTTGGGCCTTTTCAAATACAGCTTTGCGCAACGAGATCGCGACGCAAATCCGCCACATGACCGGACTTGCCGCGATTTGGCGTGGTCGCGCGGTCTTTGTTGTCCTGCCGAAGCCCCATATCAGCGTTGAGGGCGTCAACTTCGCAGACCCCTCCGGCGCGCTTCGTATCGACGCTCGTTATTTTAAAGGATACGTCCGACTAACACCACTATTCGCCGGCCGGATCGAGATCGCGTCGGCGACCCTCGGTCAGCCGGACATGGTAGTCGATCTCGATCGTTTGCCGATGCCCAAGGACAGCGTGATCGGCCGTGCCGCGGACGCCTCGCTTGCGACCGCCGGGGCCACATCGGCGGACGCCGCAAGACTTGGCTCCGTGAGCTTTGTCGATGGCCGCGCGCGCTTCATTAGCAAGCAACTCTCGCAAGATCTGTCGATCGACGCCATCAACATGACCCTCGACTGGCGCAAACCGGGCGCGGCGGCGATCCTGACGGGGCAAGCCGGAATCCGTGGAGAGAACGCCGCAATAGCCGCTTGGATCGCGAGCCCGGCTGAGTTGTTGCGTGGCCAGCACTCCCCCGTGAGCCTCAAGATCGACGCCCCCTCGTACTCGTTGGCGGCCGACGGAGGTCTTGCAAGCATGCCGAAGTGGCAATTTAACGGCCACATTCACGCCGCCGCGCCGTCGCTGCGACCGCTTCTGGAACAAGCTGGATATTCTGTCCGGTTGCCTGGGCCCTTCGATGATTTTGCCGCAAATTGCGAGGCCGCCATCGCGGCGTCGAGCGCGGTCCTTTCAGGCCTGCATTTGCAGTTCGATGGGAATGATTTCGAAGGAACCGCGGCATTTCGCGCGCGGGACGGGGCTCCAGTCCTTTCCGGGACGCTTGCGACAAACCGGCTGTCGCTCCGGCCATTTCTTGCGAGCCTTGCGCCCGCCACTGGGCGCGACGGCCAATGGAATCGCGACCCATTCGATTTAAAGGAATATGGCTCGGCCGATCTTGATTTCCACATATCGGCGTCGCGCCTGCTTTTTTCGCGTTTTGAGATCGAGGATGCCGCCTTCTCGCTATTGCGCAACGGCAACCGGGCGGAATTGACGCTTGCCGGAGCCAAGGCGTATCAAGGCGCAATCAAGGGCCGCGCAACATTCGATGTGCGCGACGACGGCGTTGGCTTGCGGGCCAGCGGCGCCATTTCCGGCGCCGACCTCGCCGCCTTGTCGGTAGATGCCTTCGGATGGCCCGAATTTTACGGGGCATTGACAGGCATGGCTAATCTCGAAAGCGCCGGGGCTAGCATAAGCGAGCTTATGCGCAACCTCGATGGGGCGGCGCAAATAAACGTCGTGCA
>JBOHJV010000170.1:0-6158 GCA_050728695.1 Methylocella sp.
GATGGCCCCCGGCGATGGGAGTACCACGACCCGCGCGCCAATCGGCGTTTTCTGATAGAGATCCATTGCGTCCTGGTTGAACATGCGAATGCAGCCGGAGGATCCGCTCGTCCCGATCGTAAAGGGCTCATTCGTGCCATGGATGCGAAAATAGGTATCCTTGTTGCCTTGCCAAAGATACATGGCGCGGGCGCCGAGCGGGTTGGCGGGACCGCCATGCATGCCCTCCCCGCTTTGCAGCTCGACCATCGATTTGTCGAGGTCAGGCCTGCGATCAAGCATCTCCTTCGGCGGATACCAGTCCGGCCATTCCTGCTTGGTCTTGATCCTTGCCTCCCCCGCCCAGCGGAATCCGTCGCGTCCGACACCTACGCCATAGCGGGTGGCTCTGCCGCCGCCTTCCACACGATAGAGAAAGTGATTCGCGGGATCGATCACGATCGTGCCCGGCGCTTCCCCGGTGTCATAGCTGACGTTCTTGCGCAAAAACGCCGGATCGACTCGCGAGTATTCGACGGCGGGGACGGTGAAGGCGCCGTCTTTGGCCTCCGCATAGATCGAGCTGTAATGCGGCTCGACGGCGTCCGCCATGGCGGAGTTCGCCGGCGCGGCCGGAATCGCGGCGGCATTTAGCGAGGGATTGGGGTTCGTGCCGACGCATCCAGCGAGGGTGGCTGCGGCGGAAGCGGACGCTCCGGCGATGATTGAGCGGCGGGTGAGAAAAGACATCTTGGGACCGAATCAAATTGGAGTTGGCACGATTTCTAATTTGTAAAGCAGAAACATGCGCCGCGATATGACCGATATGTCACGCTCACGGGTTTTCTTTTACAGGAGTTGGGTTGCCCGTTTCCCCACCGCGCGGAAATCCCTCGCGGGCGCTGGGGAAAAAATTCTGGAAGCATAGCTCGCGGCAGCACTACCTATGGTGCAGACTCAATTTAACCAGGGCCCCCGGGGCACCTTTGAAGCAGAGGGGAACTCATGATTGGGGCAGCGCCTTTTCTCCGGCGACTCGTAACGCGCGCGCTTTTCATCGTGCTAGGCGCAAGCGTCGGCAACGCCCAGTTTGCGCTGGGCGTCGCATCGGCGGCGCCTCAGACCTGGACATTCACCTATGTTGGCCCGCGGGTGCAGCATTTCACCGTGCCCAACGGCGTGACTCAGTTTTCGGCGATCGTTACCGGAGCCGCCGGGGGCCAGACCAACAATCAGATTGCGACGCCCGGCGGTGGCGGCATCACGATCGCCACCCTAGCGGTTCAGCCCGGCCAACAGTTCACGATTTGGGTGGGTGGCAACGGCAATGGGGACGACGGCAACGGTGGCGGCGGTTGGGGCTTCGGCTGCGGCGGGGCGCGAGGCACGAGCGGCAATCCCGCTGTTAAAAACGGCGGCGAGGGTGGCGGCGGCTCGGCGCTCGTTTTTGGCAATTATACCAATAATGATTGCGCGTCAGCGGCTTCGGTTACGACCGCACCGCTGCTGTTCGTTGCGGGAGGCGGCGGCGGCGGCGGGGGCTTCGGTGCTCAGAATGGTGCGTTTGCAAACAAAGAGAACAACCAGGGTGGGGCAGGCGGAGCAGGGGGCTTTATTGGGGCGGGCCAAGGCGTCAATGGGAGTTTTTCTCCCGGTCCCGGCACGACCATGGGCGGCTGCGGCGGCAACGCGAACAATAGCCAACCGTGCGAACCATCCTCTTCCACTCCGACCGGAAACAATGGGGGGTCAGCGCCTGGTCCAGGGCTCGGCGGGGGTGGGGGTGGTGGCGGTGGGGGTTTGTGGGCGGCGGCGGCGGTAATTGGGGCACCATCTATGGAGGTCCGCCAGCGTTTGCTGCCGGCGGCGGCGGCGGGGGGGGAATGTCAACCGTAACCTTCGGTGCTGCTGTCAGTTACTTCGCCTTTTTGAGTGGCGGACCTGGGGCGCCCAATTTCGGGGTGGCTCCCGGCCTCAATGGTTCCGTGGTTTTGACGACGAATCTGGTTCGAGGATTTACCGCCCGCGCCACCTCGTTCAACCCTCCCGCGGGAACCACGCAGATGACGGTGTATCTGGAAGGCGCCAACGGCGGGAGCCGGTGCGACTCCTGCATCGTTCCCGTCAACAGCGCACTGGGCTCGCCAGGCGGTTCAATGAAAGCAACCTTCCCATTCGTGCCGAGCCAGCAACCCTATTTTGTCTTCATCGGCCTCTATGGAAGTCAGCACGGTGGTGGCGGCTACAGCGCGGGCGGCGACCAGGGTCAGGTTGGCGGCAGCTCGAACGGGTTTGATGGCGGCGGGGGTGGCGGCAGCAGTGGCTTTAGCATCCATGACAACTTTCTCACACTGCTCGTCGCCGGGGGCGGCGGCGGTGGTGGCGGAGATGGCACCGGACGTACCGGCGGCGTCGGCGGGGCTTGGTGCGGCGGGAATGGTGCGCCCGGCAATCAAGGGGGCGGTAATGGCGGTCAAGGCGGCGTAGCTTCCACAATCAACGGCGATAACGGTGGTAGCTCGACCGCTTTTGCGGGTGCCGGGGCCGGCGGCGGCGGCGGCGGTGGCGGGCCTCAAGGAGGCGGGGGCGGTGATGGCGGGGCTGGTATACCGGTCGTCGGCACCGGCTCGGGCGGCGGCGGTGGGGGCGCCGGCGATTGTTTTAACGATGGTTCGGCCATCGATCCGACCGCGGGGTTCGGCAGCGTCGCCGGCGACGGCATTGCCATCGTCACCTTCATCGCCGATCCAAGCATCGCCGTGCAGCCAGTCTTGGCGAAGCCGATTGCACTGCATGGACGGGCAAGGAACATCGGCGACGGCAACCCTGATGGGGTCGTTCGGATCGAGGGTAAGCTGTCGATGACGAAATCTCTATCCCTCGATCAGCACCTCGACCAGGCGACGTTTACAGTGACAAAATTATTGGCCGAGGTGAGCGGGAAGGGCGAACTCTCTCGAGTGGCCAATCATGCGCGCCACCTGCCGATCACGTTGCCCGCGGTGGCCAGAAGCCGTCCCGATGATGCAGTCTACGAAACCGCGCCGGGGGCGACGCCCAAGGTCAGGGTTGAACTCAGACGGGCGCAGGAAAGCCGCCTGCTTGCTTTCTCGATCACTGTCGATAACGCCGCGATCGACCTGCCGTTGGTGTGCAGCGGCAAATCGCGCGGCGCCGTGCCGATCGAAACGAGCTTTGACATCCATAACGGCTCGCAACTGCTTCGCGTGGACACGACGGCGCCATGGCAATGTCATAAGGGAGAATTGCGAACCCAATAAGCGCGCGGCGATCAAATTGACGAGCGGCCGTTAAACCGGGGAGGTGATTGGATTGAAGCCGCGCGCTGGCCGGTTGGCCCATTTTGGCCATTTTGCCGTCACCAAAAATTTTGCGGGAATGACTTGAAGCGACTCAATCGAGATATATCTAACTCTGATATATCGTGATTAGCACAGCAGGAGTTTCCCATGCCTTTCCACCGTTACTCACATTGTTGCGCGCAAGGCGAAGGTGCAGCCGGGGCCGGCGGCCGCGAGCGTCGGCATTTCGGCCTCTTCGGTGCTCGCCGCCGTTTCTTCGGCCAGGGCGATGTCCGCCTGATCATCCTAAAACTGATCGGCGAAAAGCCATCGCATGGCTACGAAATCATCAAGGCGATCGAGGATCGCCTGGGCGGCGCTTATTCGCCCAGTCCGGGAATCGTCTATCCGGCCTTGACGCTGCTTGAGGAGCAGGGGCTAATCCGCGTCGAGACGACCGACGGGCCGCGCAAACTCTACGCGATTACGCCGGAAGGTGAAACAGAGCTCGAACGCAACCGCGCGATGGCCGAGGAGATTTTTGCCCGCATCGCTGCGATCAACGCCCGCCACGGCGGCGGCCCGGCGCCGCAAATCGTTCGCGCGATGGAGAATCTTAAATTCGCTTTGCGGCTGCGCCTTTCGCAAGGCCCGCTCGGCGTGGAGCAAGTCGCCAAAATCACGAACCTCCTCGACGACGCCGCCAAGAGCGTGGAGGGGAGCTAGGAGGCGAGGCCCGCGCGGAAAACCTTCACCGCTTGAAATGCGCTGGAGCGTGTTCTTCGCAATCTATCCGTTGCGCTGCCTATTGCTGCGGGAAGATCGCCGCGCCGCGCAGATGGCCAATCTCTTGCGAGCAAAACCTCTCGCCGCCATCTCCAGGATTAGCCACGCTTGCATGAAATGTCGTCGGGCTTATGCCGAAACCGGTTTCGTTGTGGGCGCCCGGCGAACGCATAGGCGCGACTGGATATGGCAGCGGCTGCGCTAGTCGCCATTTGTCGCAGCCACGCCAAGTGCGGCGGCCTGTTGGCGAATGCCGCCGGCATCGCCGTCCACGATCAAGCCACGGCAGACACAAATCATCCAGAACACTACGTCGGAACGCCGCCAGAACCGCCGTAGAAACCAACCGTCGCTTGGATCAACAAGCCAATCCAAAGGCTAATTATTTAAGATTAAATTCAACCCCCAGCTGTCACAAAAGCCGTTGACACGATCGGGAAGTTTGTCCATGACGACATGGATGAGGAGCGCCACCGACGGCCGGCCCTTCGGAATCTGCGGCGGAGCACGAAGTGGCGTCATCATGGTCCTGACCGTTGGCTACGATGGCAAATTCCTGTGGCAGGGCAACAGCATCGGGTCGCGCTCCGGACACGGCATTCATGCTACGCAACTCCTGAAAGAGATGCTGGAGTGCTGGCCGCACGGGCGGTTCAAGGTGTACGCCCTTGACGCCGGGCTTGGCATCGATCATCGGCCCAATTGTCAAGTCGTCGCGCTGCCTCGCTACGCGAGAAACTCATTCCTGCGCAACCTGATCGCCTATCCAATCGAGCTGGAACGACATCCGATCGATGTCCTTCTCTCGTTTTCTACCCTGCCCGCCTACGCGCCTTGCAAGACGGTCCTGTTACTTGCCGATGTCTTCTGGCTGGCAAATTCGGGCTGGCTGCCGCCTCATATAGCCTTGCCGAGGACGCTCGCCACGCGACGCTCCGTAAAGCGGGCCGACCGGATTGTTACCACCACGGAATTCTCCCGCCGCGAGATCATGCGCATCCTGCACGTCCCCTCGGAGAAAATTGTCGTGGTGCCGCACGGCGTCCGCACAGAATTCACCGAGCGTCTGTCCGCGGCTAGGATCTCGGAGGTACGCGCTCGATACCGCATCGGGCAGCAGTACATTCTGTCTTTGAACGAAATCCACCCTCGGAAGAACCTCGACGGTTTGGTCGAGGCATTTGGGCGTTTGAAGTCCCGCAGCGGGCTTCCGCATCAGCTTGTCATCGCCGGGCGGAGCCTGTTGCCGTACCCGGAATTCTATCGCCGCGTGGAAAACAGCCAATGCGCAGACGACATCAGGGTTCTCGGCTTTGTGCCGTCCGAGGACGTGCTGGCGCTCTACCAAGGGGCCAGCCTCTTCGTTTACCCTTCGTTCTACGAAGGATGGGGCCTGCAGGTTCATGAAGCGATGATAGCCGGGGTACCTGTAACGGTGGCCAACACCACCACCTTGCCCGAGATCGCGGGCGATGCCGCCGATACATTCGATCCGCACGATACCTACGACATGAGCCGAAGCATGGAACGGATTCTCACCGACACAGCCTTGCGCGACATGTTGGTTGCGAGGGCCTACGAGCGGGTGAAACGGTACTCATGGCGGGAAGCAGCAGAAGCAACGCTCGCGGTCTGCGCAAGTCTCGGCCCGAATAAGAAGTAGAGGGATGCGAATGCTCCTCGCGCGGTGCGCGGTTCAGCGTACCGCAAATCTTCGCGGCCGGTCCACGACCCACCACCACAGGGGCGGGGACGCAGGCAAATTTCGAAGCTGCCTGAACCCGCGCTTTTCGACGCCGAGCCAATCGTTGACGGTAAAATCAAATGGGGGCCGGTGAGTTGGAGAAGACATTTGAAGAACTCCAGGCGCTTGATCCAATGCTCGAATCTTGCTGAGCGCTTGAGCCCCCCTCATCTTGTCGACGGCGGCGAGAACAAGTGTTGTTGAAGCCGGTCGAGATGGATCAGAAACCTTGGCGCCAACTGGCGTTCGTGCTCGGCGAAGCCGCCCTATCGCTGCTTTCCAGCGCGGTGCTGTTCATCGTCATCTCGCGCGTGGCCGGCCCGGAGTTGCTTGGGACATACGCCCTG
>JBOHJV010000171.1:0-6071 GCA_050728695.1 Methylocella sp.
CGCGCCTCTTGCGAAGAGGCGCGGTTTTTATAATTGGCCTGTTTTCCTTGTTGGTGAGCTTGGTCTTTATGACCCTTGCTCTAAACGATTTCCTGCGGACCAGGGTCGGAACCGAAATTGCTGCGTTGAGCATCGGTGGGGCTTATCTTTGCATCGCGCTGATCTCGCTGGCTTTTGTCGGCACCGCGATGCGAAGCAAGCCAGAATCCGTTGACGGGACGCCAGTCGGGACAAAGGTTAAAACTGTGGCCGGGGAAACGGCTTTGGGCAAAGAACCAGCAGAAGTACAATCGGTCGAGCCAAAAACGTTTGCCAGGCAAATCGACGATCTCGTCGCGCCTGTTCTCGATGTCCTGCATGACGGCGGCCTGGAGCGCGAGCGTGCGGCGCTCGTCGCAGGAGCTGCAATCACCAAGGAACTCAGGCCGTTGATGGGCGCGGCGTTCGCGATCGCCGCGGGCTTTGTATTGGGCCGTACCTTGGGGGAACGTTCATAATCGCTTTTCTGGAGCCTTGTAAGGTTGGCTCCGCAGTCGAAAGCAAGGAGCGCTTTTGCGCACGCGGCGGCAGTTGAGTTCTGCAAGCGGAACTTTTTTGAAGGGATGGAATTGATCCGAGGCGCTGCGTCAGAGGCGCGGCGTTTGCAGCAAATGAATCCGGAGTGTCTACTCCAGGAGTTTTCGATGTCAAACTCCCAAACCGTCTCCCCGTCTCAGAGTATCTCCTCGCCTCAGCTATCTCAAACTATCTCTTTGCATATTCCCTTTTTGCGCCGGTTTTCCCGGGCCTTGACAGGAAATCAGCCGGGCGGCGACGCCTACGTGCGCGCCACGCTGGAGGCAATCGTCGCGGATCCTGCCGGTCTCGCCGCAGCGGGCAATGGACGCACGGCGCTCTATCGCATTTTTTTAAAGATCTGGGGCTCGATGCCGATTAATGATCATGTCGTCCCGTTTGAATTGTCGCGCGATGCAATTGCCGTCCGTCGCAACCTCGAGGCCATTAGTTTGCGCCCCCGTATCGCGTTTCTTCTCGGGTCGCTCGAAGGGTTCGAAGCGGCCGAGGTGGCCGCGACGCTCGAGTGTACCCTCGAAGAGGCAGGGGCATTGATCGCCGCCGCTGGCAAGGAAATGGCCGATCAGATTCGGGCGGACGTTTTGATCATCGAAGACGAGCCATTAGTGGCAATTGGCCTGGAGGCTCTAGTAGAGGATCTTGGCCACAGGGTCGTAGCTATCGCGCGTACCCATCGCGAAGCCGTCAGAGCCGCCACGCGTACACATCCGGGTCTTGTCCTTACCGACATACATCTCGCCGACGGCAGTTCAGGTCTCGAAGCGGTCAACGAGATTCTAGGAGATTTTTCAGTGCCGGTTGTCTTCATAACCGACTATCCGGAGCGTTTCCTGACCGGCAAGGTGCCCGAGCCAGCTTTCCTCGTTATCAAGCCATTCGACGTCGACAGTCTGAAGGTGGTCGTCATTCAAGCGCTTTTCTTCGACCGCAAGGCACGTCGTAGAGACGAATCCGAAGCGAATAGTGCGCTTTCGTCTAAGGTTGTGGCTGGGCCCTGGAAGAATATGCATTGAAACCGTCCGCAGGCGTGGTCCACCCGTTTTGGGACAGCGCGCGAACAGCATCGCTCGCTACGCGTATTGGTAAGCCTCAATCAGCCGTCGCCGCGCACTCTGTCGCTCCAGCCTCTTGACCACTTGCGCTAGTGCGAACCGTTCGAGCCGGAGCGCAATGAAAATGTGTCTACGTTCAACCCAGCGGCGAATTCTGAATGCGACCGCAGCCAAATGCAACCTTCGCGGGTCAAATCAAAGGTTTGGGCATGTTCGAATCGAAAAAAGGCTGATCTACTCATTCGGGCGAGACTTTTGGGGAGGGTCAGCCATAACGTTGCCATTGTCGTTGTCGATAGAAGGAAATCTTGTTTGGGTGACGCGAACAACCGGCCCAGGCGACTTTCGACTCAATCTGCAACCAAGTTGGCGTTTGCGCGTTTTGGTATGATTAAACAAAGGTGGCACTTCGCATGGGTCAGCTTGAACTTCACAAGTCCTCCGCGACCCGCTGGGGAAATCGCGACCGCGATGATAGACTGGTTGTCGTGTCGAATCGTGTGGCATTGCCGACGGCCCACGCGCCCGCCGCGGGAGGTCTCGCCGTCGCGATGGACGCGGTGCTCAAGGCACGCGGTGGCCTTTGGTTCGGCTGGTCGGGCAAGACCTGCGAGGAGACCGGCGCCGATCCGCAATGCAGGACATTTGGCTCGCGCACCTATGCGGTCTGCGATCTTTCGCACCTCGATGCCGAGCAATATTATCACGGCTTCGCCAATCGGACGCTTTGGCCGATTTGCCACTACCGCCTCGATCTAGCCGATCTGTCGGAATGTAATGCCGCCGCCTATTTTCGGGTGAATGAATATTTTGCCGTCCAGCTCCACAAGATGTTGCGCCAAGATGACATTATTTGGGTGCACGACTATCATCTAATTCCCCTTGCGGGGTTTCTGCGCCAACTGGGCTGCGCCAACAGGATTGGCTTTTTCCTTCATATCCCATGGCCGGGTCCGGCCGTGGCGAGCGCCCTGCCTTATTACCAAAGGCTCCTTCGCTCCTTCGGAGCTTATGATATCGTCGGATTTCAGACCCAAGTCGACGCCGACAATTTTCGCGATTGCATCGTGACCGCCAACGCGGGGCTGACCGTGGGCGGCGTCTTGTGCGAGGTCGACGGCCGCTCGCTCCAGGCAGGCGCTTTCCCGATTGGCATTGACACGGATAGATTTGCGCAACAAGCCCGCAGCGCTGAAAAAACCAGTACCTGCAAACGTGCGCTCGCACATCTCGGTAGCCGCGACCTGATAATCGGAGTCGACCGGCTTGACTATTCCAAGGGCCTCAAGAACCGTGTCGACGCCTTCGCAACCTTCCTCGACCGGTCGCCAGACGCGGTCCGGGCGCATGTGACGATGTTGCAGATCACGCCAAAATCGCGCTCGGAGGTTCCCGAATATCTTCGCATGCAGCGCGAGCTGGCGGAAGACGTCGGCCGCATCAATGGCAGGTTTGGCGACGTCGATTGGACTCCAATTCTTTATATCAACAAATCGATGGGACATGCTGCGCTTGCTGGCCTTTATCGTATGTCCCGCGTCGGACTTGTTACCCCTTTGCGCGACGGCATGAACTTAGTTGCCAAGGAATATGTGGCGGCGCAAGCGCCCGATAATCCGGGTGTGCTCATCTTGTCGCAATTCGCGGGTGCCGCTGAAGAACTCAAAAGTGCTTTGATTATCAATCCTTACGATATCGAAGCAACCGCGGATGCCGTTGCCCGCGCCTTCGCGATGCCGCTCGACGAACGAAAGGACCGTTGGCACGCCATGATGGCGGTGCTGCGCGCCAACAGTGTCCATAATTGGGCGTCGAGCTTCCTTGAGGCGCTCGCAAATGAAGCCAAAGGTGGCAATGTCGACAGCCCGTTGGCTAAAGCCGGATTTCCCCTTGTCGTCGGCTCGGGCCGGCAGGAATTGCGCCGCGCCGCGCCCTGGCAGCGAAGCTTGCCCCGCGCAGACACACGAGGCCCAATACGCCACATGCCACTGGCCACGCCGAGAGCTTCATCCGAACAGCACTCCGTAACAGACCCAGTGCGTCCGCTTTCAAAAACTTTGCGCACGCCGCCGCCGCCGTGCCTGTTTGGTTCTGCGATGACAACCGCCGGGGACCCCTCTCAACATCTTAAGGGAAAACCGCCTATCCATTGATGAGGTAGCCGTTGCCGGCGCAGTTCAGGGATCCCCAGCCTTGCGCGTCTTGGCAGTCTCGTTGCTACGGCGATGGCGCTCCGCGCCCGCGAGGTTGGCGGTTAAGCATTGGCGAGCCGTCCAGCGGCCGAGGGTTCCCCGTCAGCAAAAAAAAGGCCGCGGCAACCTTAAAGGCGGCGCTCCATCATGACTGCCCGCTCACGTTCAAATTGCGAAACAATTTTGCCTGCGCGGAACTTTGCTTTCGCGCAGCGATTAGGAGGCAGGAAACTGTCAAGGAGTAATGAAATGCTTTCCACCATATTAATCGTCCTCCTCATCCTGCTGCTGATCGGCGCATTGCCCGCGTGGCCCTATAGTACCTCTTGGGGTTATGCGCCGGGCGGTTTACTTGGGACCTTGCTGGTCATAGTTGTGATTCTGGCCCTGCTAGGACAGATATAGGCCGGGGTCACAATCTTTGGTCCCTGCCGATTGTGGTTAGTGGTTGGCGAGCCAAACTCCAGGCCCCTTCCGCTTTCGGCAGGCCGCCGCCTTACAATCGAATGTCCCAAAAGGACGCGCTTGAAAGCATGAAGTTTTTTTGTGGCCAAGATTGAGCCACAGCTCGATCATTTGCGATGCATTGGTTCCGCTCTATCAAATTTTGACCTAGCTTGGAACTCCGGCGCCCGTTCGGCGTTTGAGGCCGAGAGGCTTTTGCGCCCGTGCCACACGGAGTCCCACAAATGGAGCCCGCGTCGTCGAGTCAGCTGGCAGATGCCCCATCCGCGGCGCTTCCAAAATACGAAGCATCTCAAAAATCTTTAGAACTGCCTGATTTGCTGCATGCTCTCCGGGCCATGCGAAACGGCGACTTTTCGGTGAGGATCGCTGGCGATCGCGACGGCCTATTGGGGAAAATCGCTGATACGTTCAACGAGATCGTGGCGGCAAACGAGCGCATGGCGCAGCAGCTGGACCGGGTCGAGACGGTGGTGGGCCGTGAAGGTTCAACCCGCCAGCGGGTCAAGCTCGCGCTCACGAGTGGCGCTTGGGGCGAAATGGAATCGTCCGTAAACTCCCTAATCGACGATCTGCTATGGCCCACAACCGAGGTCACGCGAGCCATTGCGGCGGTGGCGCAAGGGGACCTTACTCAGTCCGTGCGCCTCGACGCGAACGGGCGTCCTCTCCAGGGCGAATTCATGCGGTCGGCGACCATCGTCAATACCATGATCACGCAGCTGAAAGTGTTTACCTCCGAGGTCACGCGCGTTGCCCGCGAGGTCGGCACCGAGGGTAAGCTCGGCGGTCAAGCCCAGGTGCGCGAGGTTGCAGGTGTGTGGAGGGAACTCACCGCAAGCGTGAACTCGATGGCGTCAAACCTGACGGCGCAAGTCCGCAACATTGCGGAGGTGACAATAGCGGTCGCTAGCGGCGACCTTTCCAAGAAGATCACCGTGGACGTACGCGGCGAGATCTTGCAGCTCAAGGAAGCCATTAATACCATGGTCGATCAGCTCCGCTCGTTCGCCGCCGAGGTAACGCGCGTCGCGCGCGAGGTTGGCAACGACGGCCGGCTGGGCGGCCAGGCGGTGGTCCCAGGAGTCGCCGGCACCTGGAAGGACCTGACCGACTCGGTGAATGCTTTGAGCGCCAATATTACCGACCAGGTGCGCAATATCGCCCAGGTGACGACCGCGGTGGCGCGGGGCGATCTGTCGCGAAAAATTACCGTTGAGGTGCGGGGCGAGATTTTGGAGCTAAAGAACACCATCAACACGATGGTGGACCAGCTCAATGCTTTCGCGTCGGAAGTCACGCGCGTCGCGCGCGAGGTCGGCACCGAGGGCAAGCTTGGCGGCCAGGCCCAGGTTTCGGGCGTGGCTGGCACCTGGAAGGATTTGACCGACAATGTGAATTTGATGGGCAGCAATCTGACCGCGCAGGTCCGCAACATCGCCGAGGTGGCTACCGCGATCGCGGGCGGCGATTTGTCGAAGAAGATCACCGTCAACGTGAGCGGGGAGATTCTGCAGCTCAAGGAAACCATCAACACGATGGTCGATCAGCTCAATGCCTTCGCCGGCGAGGTGACGAGGGTCGCGCGCGAGGTCGGCACCGAGGGCCGGCTTGGCGGCCAGGCGGTGGTTCGGGGCGTAGACGGCACCTGGAAGGATCTGACCGACGGCGTGAACTCGATGGCGTCGAATTTGACTGGGCAGGTGCGCAATATCGCCGAGGTGACGACCGCGGTGGCGCGCGGCGACCTGTCGCGCAAGATCACCGTCGACGTGAAAGGCGAGAT
>JBOHJV010000172.1:0-6052 GCA_050728695.1 Methylocella sp.
CCGGCCGGAGGAACTCGATCTCGGCGCCCAGATTTTGAAGGATCTCAAGGCACCCCTGAAGATGATGGTCGGCGAGCACGACTGGTTCCTCGATTTGGGCGAGCATTGGCGCTCCTTGTTCGGGCCCCCCCAATATTCGTTCGACCACAAGGGCATTCATTTCGTGACGTTGATGAGCGTCAACGAAAAGGATTTCTGGACCGCGCGCGGCATGACTCCGGAGGAGCGGATGCACACGGTCGCCGGACTCGACAACGGCGTCCAATCGCGCTTCGAGGTCGGACGGGAAGGGCGCCAATGGCTGCAAACCGATCTTTCGGCCATCGACGCAAAGACGCCCATCGTCATTTTCTCGCACTCGCCTCTCTACAAATATTACCGCAACTGGAACTTTTGGACGGAGGACGCCGACGACGTGCAGGCGATCCTCGCCAAATTCGATACGGTGTCCGTCATTCATGGCCACACCCATCAGCTTCTCCTCAACCGCATCGGCAACATCAGCTTCTATGGTCTTCTCTCGACCGCTTGGCCATGGCCCTACGCCCCCGAGGGACTGCCGAAGCTCACCGTCCAGATGAATCGCGCCGACCCCTTCAACGCCTTTGACGGCTGCGGCGATGGTCAACTCGATGTGCTGGCGTCGGGCGCGATCGACAAGGTCTATAATCTTTGGAACCGCAATCCCGTTACCGTGCGGGCAAGTTATCTTTCGTCGAACGGCGCTAAGAATCGTCCGGCGGCGACGACGCTTTCCAGCTATTGAGGAAGACCATGCGCCCCCACCGTCTCGCATTCGTTCTCTCGCTCGCCGCGGGACCTGCCTTGGCTGGAAGCGATGTGCCGCGTCATCAGCTAACGCCTTCCCCGGACGGCAATCTCGTCGTCGGTCTTTGCGACGGAGAAACCTCGATCGAGGTGAAAGGCGTCAAGCCCGGCGATCCAATGACGCGCGAGCAGGGGCAAAAAATCGCCGGCGCGCTCATGCGGCAATGGCGGCAAAAGCATCCCGATGCCGAATGGGTTGCCGCCGCGGCGGAGCCGCCAGCGGAGGGCCAGCTGCCGGGCGTAAAAGCTCCCGCAGGCAATCAGTTCCAGACCTACGGCGCCTTTACCGAGCGCGACCAGCAAATCTGGAAAGACTCGACCGATCGCTTGGTCGCGGAAGGCAAACGCATTTTTCACGACGCCAAGGCGCTTGGTGGCACGAATGCCGTTTCCTGCGACATGTGCCATCCGGACGCCGCCAACACCCATCCCGAAACCTATCCGAAATTCCAGGTTCAGCTCGGGCGCGTCGCCCTGCTCCGCGACATGATCAACTGGTGCATCGAAAATCCGGTCCGCGGCAAGCCTTTCGCGGACGACGATCCTCGGCTTAAGGCTCTCGAGGCCTATATCCTCGCGCAACGCAAGGGGGTCGTGCTCGACTACGGCAAACACTGAGTTTCGCAAGCCCCCGCGCGTTCAGCCGGCGCGAAATCGTAGCCGCAGTTTTGCCGCGAGGGCGCGCGCGTTCCGCTTGAGCTTGACGGAAAAGGCCCAGATCCGCGTCGCCCGCGCCCATCCGAGAAGACGATCGCGAATGCCGGTCAACCAATCGATGAGATGGGCGAACCAGGGAATCGTTTTGAGTTTCGCCCTCCCTGCGTGATAAATCCGCTCGACGACGAGGAGGCTCACGAGGTAAGCCATCGAAATGGTAACAACGCCGGTCGCGAACTGTCCTTCGGTCATCAAATAAAGGGCATAGATTTTGGCGGGCTCCGCGAAGGCAAAGGGAATGGCGAGCAAGACAAGGATCGCGTAGGGTGGAAGCGCGGCAACAATGTCTTGCAGACGAATGACGAACCTTAGTCTTGCCACCCATCCGAGCAGCGGCCGGACGACCGGCGTGACGATGCCGTCGAGAACGAGATAGAGCACCACGACGGCTTTTGCCGGGAGCAGGAGCAAGCGGCGCAAGCTGGAATTTTCGTCTGTTCTGGCCAACAATATCGTTCCTCTTTGGCCCCGGAAATTGCGCGCCGCGTCAACGGCGAGTCCGGGTTCCCTGTCATGATCGTTACGCATCCTCATGTTCGGCATTTATGAGGCGGCGGCCGGCGTTGCAAACGGCGCCTGAATGACACCCGAGAGGTCTGTCATGAATTTCGAAATTGATACCGAAAAGGTTGACCAAGCCGTGCTCGCGCTCCTTTATCTCGGCCTCCTTGACCGTTACCGCGCGTGCAAGGGCTTCGACTGGTCAGCCATGGGCCGATTACACAACAAGGGTTACATCACATCGAGGAAATGCCATGCAAGAGATCGGACAAGAAAAGGTTCTATTCGTCGCGGGGTTTGGTCCCATCGTGCGCGACATGGGCGCAAGCCGGAAGTTGTACCGCGAGAACTTAGCGATCCCGTTCAAGGAAGAGGGTGGCGGCTACCTGCACACGGAAGCTCTGCAGGGCGCGAAAAGCTTCGCCCTCTGGCCGCTGTCTTTAGCGGCAGAATCCTGTTTCGATCAGACTTCTTGGCCCGATAGCGTCCCGGCGCCGCATGCCTGGCTCGAATTTGATGTGGAGAACGTTGAGATCACCACCGCCGAGCTGGAGGCTCAGGGGTATCGGATGCTCATCAAGAACAAGAAGGAACCTTGGGGTCAAACCGTGAGTCGGTTCCTCGATCCCGACGGAGTGCTCGTCGGGCTCACCTTTACTCCTTGTATGCGGGATAACAAGTGACCCCCTGAGAAGGGCGCTTTCGGCCATGTCACGAAAAGCGGCGATCCGGACACGACCGGCAGCCGGGGCGTCGCTGCCGTGCGCTGCGACGGCATGAACCTTACGGACGTCCCCGCGAAGCTCTCGGCCGGCTACGAGAGGCGGCGAATATTGTTCCGGCGGCGAAACCGCAGGCGCGGCCAGCCCTACTCTCGTCGGATTCGCGGGAGAACGGAAGAGGAGGCCGTGAGATGTCCCCGCAACCGTGCGCCTATTGCACCCTCTGGAATCTTGGCGCGTTCTGCTCGTTGATGCCACCGGTGCCAGCGGCGAGGCTATTGAGGTCGCCAATGCCGCCCGTTCCCGCGCCAATTTGGCTGCCGTTGATACCGCCCGTATTCCGGCCGTAGTTAACTGAGTCTCCCGTGCCGCCGGTTCCCGCGCTTAGACCGCGGCCTGAGCCGGTGATGCCGCCCGTATTGATACCAAAACTCGCCGTATCTCCGATGCCGCCGGTCCCGGCGCGGGGGGAATCGTTTATGCCACCGGTTACATTACCCACTCCCAACTGAATTCCCCCGGTTCCAGCGCCAAACCTGCCCTTCCCCGTAAGCAATGGTATTTGCTGTGGCGCAATCCCAACTGCCCCACCAAAAGCCGTGCCAGCAACGCCCCCACCCCTAGTGTTGATAGTAACGGGAGCCTGGGCAGCAGGAGCCTGGGCATTAGCCGCAATCGAGGAGCCGCCAACCAATGCCGCCGCCACGGCCAGGGTCAATCGATACCGCATGCGCCTCTCCGCGTTGCTGGCCGGCACCGCAGCCTGGCACCGGACTTTTGAAAGCCCACAATAGCATTAGCGCATGACCCGCGAAAGCGGAAACCGCTGCGTTCCGGCGTGGAACCACAGCCGCGACTTTGGTTTCGCGGCACCTCACGCAAAAGGCGCCGCCGAGCCGCGGGCCGCGCGCGGCGAAACCCTCACTCCATAAGGAAATGCTTCGACAATTTCAGGCCCTGTCCCTGGTAATTCGAGACGGTGCTCGCGCCGTAAAGGAGGTTTGGCGCCTCGGCCATTTTCTCATACACAAGACGCCCGATCGCCTGGCCATCCTCGAGAATGAATGGAACTTCGTGGCTGCGGACTTCGAAAACCGCGCGGGCGCAGGGATGATTGTTCGCGCCCGTGCCGAAGCCAGGATCGAAAAAACCCGCGTAATGCACCCGGAATTCGCCCATGGCGGGGTCGACTGGAACCATTTCGGCGGCGAGATCGGAGGGGATCTGCAACCGTTCGCGTGATGCCAGGATATAAAATTCATCCGGGTCGAGGATCAGCCTTTTGTCCGGCCTAGCGCGGATAGGGTCCCAATAATCGGCCACCCGATATGCGCTGGCCCGGTCCACATCGAGAATATCGGCATGTTTCTGCGCTCTGTAGCCGATCACGCCGTCGATTGGTTCGGCGCTTAAGCCAACCCGAAGAACTAGCCCGTTGCGCCGCAACTCCAAAGCGCAGTCGACAAGCGGCATATTTTTATGACGATCGCGAAGGTCCTTGTCCTCGATGCTGAAATCGGTGCGTTCGAGCTGCTGCGAGTTCAGCCTGCGGAAGCGGATCTGATTGAGTTTCGAGCCTTTGCGCACCCGCACGCTAAAGCTTCGCGGCGAGACTTCGACGTAGAGGCGCCCCTCATAGCCGCGCGCCACACGGTCGAACATATCGCTCTTGTCGGTAATGAGGCGGGTGAAAATATCGAGGCGGCCGGTCGAGCTTTTCGGGTTGGCGATCGCCGAAATACTGTCCGGCAGATTTAAATGCTCGATAAGCGGCATCACATAGACGCAGCCGCGCTCAAGGACGGCGTCATTGCCGTCGATGTTGATCTCGTCGCCGGCACTCCCGAAGGCATCGAGGCGCTCGCGGACGGAATAGGCCTTGCCTGGCAAAAAGCTCGCGCGCACGCGGTAGGCCCGCCCGCCCAAGCGCAGATCGAGGCTCGCCGGCTGAAACTGCTCGGCTTCGATCTCGCCTTCGGCTAAAATCATCTTGCGCCGCGCCATCAGCTCGATTTTTTCGCGCGGCAGCAGGCCGAACTGGGCGCCGAACTCGTTGGCGCCGAGGAGCGGCGCGGTCGCGCGCCCCGACTTGGCGAAAAGGGAGAGCGGCTCGAAGGTCATGATCGGTTTGGAGCGCCTCGCTCGAAAGGGGTTTGCCATGGCGTCTTAGGACGAAATAGAACGCCCGTCGCGATGCTTCTTTTCAAATCCCCGCTGTCCACCGGGTTGAGATATTTTTCACCGAGGGGTAAACAATCGGTGGCTCGATGGGGCAAAGGCCGCAAGAGGGCGGCGCGGTTGCGGCTTTGCACGCGGCCCTGCCCTGCCAGCCGAGCGCGACGAGGAGATTTCGATGAGCGCACACGGGCAAAAGCCCGACATGAAAACCCTGCATCCGGCGACCCAGCTCGTCCATGGCGGCACCAATCGCTCGCAGTTTGGCGAAACCTGCGAGGCGCTGTTTCTCACCCAGGGCTACGCCTACCCGGACATGGAGACGGCCGAGGCGCGGATGAAGGGCGCCGAGCCCGGCTATGTCTATTCGCGCTATTCCAATCCGACCGTCGACATGTTCCAGCAGCGGATGGCCTTGCTTGAGGGCGCGGAGGCGGCGCGCGCGACGGCGAGCGGCATGGCCGCGGTCACACTATCGCTGATGGCGCAGCTCCGGGCAGGAGATCATGTGGTCGCGGCGCGCGCCATGTTTGGAGCGTGTCTTTATGTCGTCGAGGATATGCTGCCGCGCTTTGGCATCCCATCGACCCTTGTCGATGGCGGCGATCTCGCCCAATGGCGCGCGGCGATGCGGCCGCAGACCAAGCTTCTGTTTCTCGAAACCCCGACCAATCCCTGTCTTGAAGTCTACGATATCGCGGCGATCGCGGCGATCGCGCACGAACATGGCGCCCGCCTCGTCGTCGACAATGTTTTCGCGACCCCGATTTTGCAAAAGCCGCTTGCCCTTGGGGCCGATTGCGTCGTTTATTCGGCGACCAAGCATATCGACGGGCATGGCCGCTGTCTCGGCGGCATTATTTTAGGCGGCCGCGATCTTATCGAAAACGAGATTCATCCCTTTTATAAACAAACCGGGCCGTGCCTGTCGCCATTCAACGCCTGGGTTTTTTTAAAATCGCTCGAGACGCTTGCCTTGCGTGTTCGCCAGCAGGCGCAAAGCGCCGAGCGGATCGCCGAATTTTTGCGCGGCCGCCGCCATGTCTTCAACGTCCGTTACCCCGGTCTGCCGAATCATCCCCAGGCCAGTATCGTCAAGCGGCAGATGT
>JBOHJV010000173.1:0-6049 GCA_050728695.1 Methylocella sp.
GGACCTCGATAAGGTCCGGCGGGCGAACCGGGTTAATCGGCTCGCTGAGACGTCGCATGGCCTGATCGAGGCGGCGGCCAAGTTCTGGACCAAAGCGCAAGGCGAGCGGCGCTCGCGGTGTTGCCGCCAGCTCGCCGATCCGCTCGAAGCCGAGGACGCGAAGATCCTCCACCATAGGTTTGGGCAGGCGCAGGGCGGCAACTGGCAGATCGAGGATGGCCTCGCGCTCTCCCGCCGGGACAACGAAGGTGGGCCGCGCCATAGTGCGGGCAAAGGCATAAGCGGCGCCCCAGCTGTCGGCGATCGCCGCCCGCGCGGCGATGCCCGATGCGGCGAGCCGCGCGACCATGTCCTCTAGCATGGCATCTTCCCCGCCATGGAGATGGGCGGCGCCAGTGGTGTCGATCGCTAGCCCATCCGGCGGATCAGCGGCGGCGATCGGCGAGTAGCGCTGCAACGCCCAGATAGCGAGCCGGTCGAGGGCTTTCGCGTCGGCCGCCGACTCCGCGTCCCTGACGATGAGGCCCGGCACCAGGGCCTGCGCCTTGGCCGCCGGCATGCCAACGCGCAAGCCCGCGCGCCGCGCTGCCGCGTCCAGGGCGAGCACCACCCGCCGCCTCCCTTCCTGGCCGATCAGGACGAGCGGCACATCAGCCGGCGGCGCGGCGCCAACTGTCCTTCTCGCCCGGTCCGTGGACCAGCTCGGCAGGAAGAGCGAGACGACCCTTGGCATCGCAGGCCTCCACTTCGAAATCGGCGCTTTCCCCGGCGCGGCAGCGGATCAATTCGAGCTGCCAGCGGGCGCGGCCAACGCCTTGAACAGGCAATTGGGTTGCGGGAAGCGCGCTGACCCGCCAGCGCGTGACGGACGCCGTCGGCTGCCCAAAATCGGCGGCCTCGGTGTGCCGCCGCCAGCGGCGGATGGCGATGCCGATGGCGCCGGAGCTTTCGGCGGCAAGCTGAAGGCGGCGGGAGGCTGTCATCGAGAGCCGGGCCACTTCCGCTACGGCGGCGCCGAGGCCGCCGTGCCGCAAACCCTCCTCGAAACAGATGAGAACCGAGGTCTCATCGCCCGCTTCGACATAGATCACGCGATTGGGCACGAGCCCGGCTTGCGCGAGGGCCGGGGCGAACAAGTCCGGGCGCGTGGTGCACCACAGCACCTTTCCGCGCGCACGCGCGGCAATTCCCGCCGCGAAGAGCGCCGCGGCGGCGCCGTCGGTCGCGCCATGGCCGCCGCCGGCCACCTCATGCAGAGCGCCGAGCGCCAGTCCGCCTCCCGGCAGATGCCGGTCGATCGTCTTGATGCCGAAGGGCAGCACGATTCGCCGGCGCGCGGCCGCGCCTTCGAGGCGCTGGATGCGCGCGCGAAGCTCCTCGACAATAGGCAGGGCGGGGAACGTCCTCATGCCTTGGCAACGGGCTCGGATGATGGTATGTTCCCTATTTGTTCTCATTATGCCAAGAGAGTCAATCGCTGATAAATTTTGGGCCAGTTTGAATGGGGGCTTGGGGGCGCGGCGGGAAAGCTCGGGCCGCCGCGATTACGCCGGAGAGACGCGCGGAAATAGCGCGCCAAGCCGCAAAGGCACGCCGGAGCCACCGTTAAGGTTCTGGTTTCCATAGAGAAAATAACATCCGCTGCTCAACCTCTGGTTGAATCTTGCGGACACATTTGTGTGCTATATGAAATCGTTGCGGGCGCAATCGGGAATATCTGTCAAGAGAATTACGAATGAGGCAGTCATGCTATCCACAGCTATGAGGGCAAAGATCATTCGCGTGAGGATCGAACAAGGGCGATGTTCCCCTACTTGACGGATACGATTTTTCATGCTACGGTCTTTCCAATAAGGGAGAGATCGATATGGCTAGAGCAAAACAGCCCCCGCAAATCCATCAAATGAGCGTCGCCCAATTTGAGCGGATGTTCCCAGACGAAGATGCGTGTTGTGCTTACCTTGTCGGCAAGCGCTGGCCTGAAGGCGTCCGCTGCCCGCGCTGCGGGGGCGAACGGACTTATGACCTTAAAACCCGTAAATGGCATTGGGAATGCCCGGATTGCCGCCAAGGAGGCGCATATCGTTTCTCTCATCTTACTGGCACAATTTTTGAGAACACCAATAAGCCGCTCCGCGATTGGTTCCGCGTCATTCATTTGATGCTCACAAGCAAGAAGGGTATGAGCGCTCGGCAGATTTGGCGTTATATGGGCTTCGGTTCGCTCAAAACCGCTTGGTACATGTGCCACCGCGTCCGTGTTGCACTTATGGAGGACATCGGGAAGCTCGGCGGGATTGTCGAAGTCGATGAAACTTTTATCGGCGGCTTGGCTAAGAACCGGCATTGGGATAAACGCGGCGGTGGCGGCGGAACTGGCGGCATTGGTTCCGGCAAGACCCCGATCGTCGGCGCGGTCAGCCGCAAGGGCAACGTGGTTGCTCGCGTGGTTGCGAACGTTCAAGCCAAGACGCTTGAGGCCTTCGTTCGGGAAGCCGTTTCGCACAGAGTCAGTTTGCTCTGCACCGATCAGTGGGTTGGCTACAAACGCCTCACTGACTATCCGCACGCCGTCATTGATCACGCTAGAGGCCAATACGTCATCGGCGCAATCCATACCCAAACCATCGAAGGCTTCTGGTCGATTTTCAAGCGCGGCGTTGTCGGCACGTTCCACAAAATGAGCCGAAAATATATGCCGCTCTATGTCGCCGAGTTCCAGTTCCGCTATAACAATCGAGAGAACGCGGACATCTTCGGCACGGCGATCAAGGGGTGCTGAACTCATTGTGATGAACCGCGCTGAACGATCGCTGGGATTTGGTCGGGATAATAGTCAAACTCGCATTCGCACGGCGAAACATCGTCGCCGCTAGCAATGATCGTTATTGGTCCATGACAGGCCGTTGCTGTCGGCCCCCAAGCATCACCTGCTTGCGGGGGGAATTTCCAAAACACAGCGACAAACTCAGAAACTTTTGGCTGTAAATCTCTGTTTTGTTTGCCGTCTTTCTGAAAAACAAGATCAATAGGCATTACAGGAATTAAACCAGAGCTCTCCTTGGAGATTCGAACATTCTTGACTGTTTTCGATGATGTGTTTTGCACTTTCACCCGATATTCCCATACAATACCTGACAATATTCGTCCGTTTTCATCTCTTGGTGATGTTCTCTCCCAAAAGCGCTTAACGGGATTGGTAGGATCAAAAATGATTTCGAGAGGACTCTTCGCCTTTTTGTGTTTTCGTTTGGTTTGCAGATTATCCCAAACATTTGCGCAAACATTTGCGCCATGCCCAGCAAGCACGAAAAATACCAGAACAACGGCGCCAATCATGTACGGTGGCAAAGATCCGAATAAATGTCCAAGCATGGCTAGAATGCCACCAAGGAACGTCCAAACAAAAACAAATACCGCCTTGAGCGGCTTATCCCAGCCAACCCAGCCGAGAAGTTCCCAGATAAATTTGGAGTGCTCGCCCCTTTCAAGAAGCCGCTTAAGTTTCTGCCACATGCTATGAACTCTATCGGTGCCTTCGCCGCCAGCGGAATATAATTGGCAACGGATCGCCCGTCAAGTTCGGGAACATCGCCCTAATTAGGAAACCCCTCAAATTCGGCTAATGATCGGCCGCATTGTATTATAAGACGCTCTGCTGTTTCCCTAATTTGGTCAGGCGAATGGACGCTAGGGCAAGGAACGTATTGCGTTGCCCCTTCTCGTTCCTAAACACGTTCGGGACATTCGTGGGTGTAAGACGAAGTTTAGGACAATTGCATAAAATTGTTCAGGTGTCATGAATTTCACGCTTATTTTTTGGTGTGCCGGTTATTCATATTAATCCCCAGATGCTTTCCGATTAAATCTTTGTGTCGGGTACCATTCCGCGAGACCCCATTGACCCCGACCTATGCGTACAATGTCACCACCCCGGGTAAATGCGCGATGGAGTACGGATGTGATCGTATTCGCTGGGGTATCTGATTGCAGACGAAGGCCGCCAGAATGCAGGTCAGCCGCAATTTCTTGCGCGCCCATCGTGCGCTTGCGCATATGCAATAGCTTCTTTACCGCGTCCTGAATGTTCATACCATGAAAAGTGCCAGCGACCATCTCGCCGTCCTGCGTGGCCATATGGCCGATCAAGGTTGATATGCCTGGAGGCGGCGTCGCCCCTAGACCAGGCACCAAAATCCCTTCTCGCAAGGTCTCCAATAGTTTAATGGCTTGTTCGATCTGATCACGCTTTGCGCGAAGATCAGAGATCACAGCATCGTATGGATTAATTTGATCATTCATTTGATAGCCCCCAACTTTGATCATTCATTTGATAGCCCCCAACGGAAACGCTATATAGGGGCCGCCCTGGCCGGAAGTTCGGCCGCCCCGAAGCGATAGCTCCAAGCCCTGTTAGGCATTAAGAGCCCCCAGATTCGGCTTTGGCCGTCATCTTCTGAACCTCCCCTTTCTGGTCACCACCGATGGGGTAAGGCCCCGGGATGCCACTCCCGGCGCTTATTGTTTTGCACTACTCCAAAGATAATTCAATGAGAATTTTTATTCATCTCTGAGATATCTCACTGTGTTTTAATTTATAACATAGATGTTAACAATCCGATACAGCTCAAGCGTAGTGGCTAGCACGAATAAGCTGGCTAAGACTGGGGCCGCGGTCAAGCTACAAAGGCCAACTATCGACGATGCGCTTGTCTTTGGAAAATCGGAAAGGGAGAAAGACGAAAGATGAGGGAGACCGCGCGGCCCGACGTTCATACTTGCGCTGGAAAATTATCGCGACAGGGCGAGGGGAAGCTTGCACAACTATTGACAAGAGCCGCTTCAAAAGATGGCTGTCGCGTCACGAAAAAAGGCATGGATTTTGGCCTATCGGGAAGCCAAGTCCGATCGGCGGGTTGCCTGTCGAAAAACGGCCCTCTTCAACGTAGTGAAGATGAGCGGGCGGGGGGGCATCGTTGCCGGTGCCCGCATGCGCGGAATCTGGCGATGAGAAGGATCCATCTTTGTGCAATCTCTATTCGGTGACGAAGGGCCAGCAGGCGATCCGCGAATTCACGGGCGCCATGCGCGATCGGTCCGGCAATCTGCCGCGGCTGCCTAGCGTCTTTCCAGATTATGCCGCCCCGATTGTCCGCAACCAGCCCGAGGGCCGCGAGCTGACGATGGCGAGGTGGGGCATGCCCTCGCCTGCCTTTGCGCTGACGGGCAAGAAATCCGATCCAGGCGTCACCAATGTCCGCAACGTCGCATCCCCCCATTGGCGGCGCTGGCTCGGAATCGAGAACCGCTGCGTGGTGCCGTTCACGAGTTTTTCCGAAAACGAAGCGCTGCCGGACGGCACGCACCCGCCAGTCTGGTTCGCCTTCGACGAGACGCGGCCCTTGGCCTTCTTTGCCGGCATCTGGACGCGCTGGACCTCCGTCCGGAAGGTCAAGGAAGGCGAGACGACCAACGACATCTTCGCGTTCCTGACGACCGAGCCGAACAAGGAGGTGGGGGAGATCCACAAGAAAGCGATGCCCGTTATTCTGACAACCCAGGCCGAAATAGACGTCTGGATGAGTGCGCCCGCCGGGGAAGCGCTCAAACTGCAAAAGCCGCTTCCCGACAATGCGCTGAAAATTATCGCGCGAGGCGAAAGACAAGATGAGGGAGGTCTCGCGGCCTGACGTTCATGCTTGCACCCGGCAGTGATCGCGACTAGAGCACTCGAAGAGCCGAACAGCGCCGTTTTCAACCTGCGGGCGCGGCAGCGCATGATAATCCTTGGGGCGCGCTTGTCTCATTAAAGCCGCATTGCGGAAGCCAGTGGTTCCGCGCCAGCCCCGGGACATGCTTGCGGCGTATCGTCTCGCGTCCCGCCCCAGGGCACCCCCGGCCGACCGGATTTCGTCCGAAAGACGAACCATTTGGCCTAAAAGCGCTTCCGCCGGATTCCTGCCTTTTTGTTTTCGCATTAGCAAAATACGAGGACGGTTCAGCTTGATAGAGCATTGGCGCGGATCGAAGTTCGCGCCGCGCCAGTTCG